>NZ_JBDWLR010000025.1:0-132903 GCF_039973035.1 Sedimentitalea sp. | reverse complement strand
CAGCAGCTTCGCGCGTTTTATCGCCTTGTTGAAGATCACACGGCCATTCTCCGAAATGCCGTGCACTTGAAAAACATCCTTGGCCAAATCCAGGCCTACGGTCTTAACTGTCATTGGGTGGCTCCTTTCCTAGCAGTCGTTGATAACTGCACTTTGGCACATTCGATGCCGATGGAGCAGGAGCCACCGACATCATCCGCTTCAAAGTTCCTGTCGCGCCATCCGAAGAAGGCACTGAGGTGTCTCTTGGTATTCGCCCCGAGCACATCGAAGTTGATCCCGCCGGTGACACTCACATTGTCGATCTGACCGAAGCCCTTAGCGGCACATCATATGTCTATCTGGTCTCTGAGAAAGGCGAAAAGGTCATGGTCGAAGAGCATGGTGATGAGCGGTCCGAAGAAGGCGTACGCGTCGGCATCAAATTCTCGCCTGATCGCACGATGCTGTTCGACCGGAAAACCGAAGCCGGATTTCGGTGACTTCTATAGCGTATGCTGACCGAACCTGTTCAGTCCCGAATTCGGCCTGATCTTCCACATGGCTCGGACCAAACATTCGAACTGCGCTGTAACTGGCGCCGTCGTGCGGTTCAGCGCTCTTGCGGCGCCGCTCCCCAGTTTTTAGGCGACTTCATCAGCGGTCCAGATCCTCTGGTCGCCCCATTTTCGCTCGTTTTGCGGAAAACGCTGGAAACACTGCGATCTGGTTATCCGTTCTCTCAAAGTCTGACAAAAAAAGACCCGCCATAAATCTGACGGGTCTTTCAAATTCAGTCATTTGCCGAAAATCAGGCGGCCAGTGCTGCCTGTGCCTGTTCCACGATCGCACCGAAAGCGTCGGGCTCGTGCACGGCCAGATCGGCGAGAACCTTGCGGTCAACTTCGATACCGGCCAGCGTCAGACCGTTGATGAAGCGGCTGTATGTCAGCGCTTCGTCATGGCTGCGCACAGCGGCATTGATCCGCTGAATCCACAGAGCGCGGAAATTGCGCTTGCGCTGCTTGCGGTCGCGGGTCGCGTATTGGTTGGCCTTATCGACGGCCTGTGTCGCAACCTTGAAGGTATTCTTGCGACGACCGTAATAGCCTTTGGCGGCCTTGACGATTTTCTTGTGACGGGCGTGGGTGACTACACCGCTTTTTACTCGTGCCATGTGATCAGCCTCCTATCAGCGGTCGTAGGGCATAAAGCCCTTGACGATTTTGGCGTCGGGGGCACTCAGCGTGGTGGTGCCGCGAGCGTCGCGGATGAATTTTCTTGTGCGTTTGATCATGCCGTGACGTTTGCCGGCCTGACCGGCCAGCACCTTGCCGGTAGCTGTCACTTTAAAGCGCTTCTTGGCGCTCGATTTGGTCTTCATCTTGGGCATTTCCGTCTCCTTGTCTTCGGGTCGGTTCAATGCACGACTCGGCATGCCACTTTCGGCCGGTCGTGCAAACAGAAGCGTCCTCTACGAAAGACTACCGAGACTGGCAAGAGGCATCGCACCAAATCCAGCGATTTTTATGCAATTACTGTGCTGCGCGCGCAATAAGGGCAGGGAAATCGCCCAGAAAGGCTTCGCGGGTGCGCAAGCCGGGCGATCGTTGCTGCCGTGTCTCGTCCTGGTCTAGCCGCACGAACACGATCCGTTTGTCCTGATGTTCGGCCCAGCCGACAAACCAGCCCCAGCCATTGTCGCGATCAAAGCTGCCATCGGCGCGGCGCGGATAGGCGCCCCCGGTCTTGCCATGTACGACCCAGCCGTCCGGCATATCGTGTGTCGCGATCACGCTGAGTGTATGCTCAAGCGCGTCGTCGCGTACCGGTAAATCCGCAGTCAGCATCCGGGACAGAAATTCGGCTTGCTCGCGCGGTGAAATCCTGAGCGACGAACTGATCCAGGCGCGCTCAAGGCCGTTGTCTTTGCCAGGGTCACCCGAAAAATCGCTATTGCCGTAGCCAAAGGCCACCGCATAGTCGTGCAACGCCTTGGCACCTATCTGCCGTGCGATCTGTTGAGAGTACCAGACGACGGAATAGGCCATCCATCGGCTGGGGTCGGTATCCTGCCGCCATTTTTCGCCTCCCCAATCCACATAGTCTGGCAGGTACGGCAATACGGGCGCATGGGCGTCTTGCAAAACGCCACTTTCAAACCCCATTAATGCCAATGCGACCTTGAACGTCGACGCGGGCGTGACGCGGCTGTCGCAGTCGCCAGTGTCAATCAACACCGCGCCTGTGTCGGGCATCATTACATATTCACATACCTGCCGCGCTTGTCCCGGCTGCGCGGCCATGACGACAGCAAGCAGAAACGCCAAAATCCATCGCAACATCAAGTGACCTTTCCGTCGATCTTTCGGGTGGTCTGCTTATTGCTGACCCGTATGGAACGGCTCTCGTTCCATACGGAGCAAGTTGTGACCGCGCCTATTCGGGGTCCGTGCTGAAGATCGCCCGTTCGTCACAAGGCGCCACGCGAAGAATGTTCGTGGTACCCGGCACGTTGAACGGCACGCCGGCAGTAATGACAATCTGGTCACTCTCCGTGGCATATCCCACGTCGCGTGCGGCGCGGGCTGCGGCGACAACGGCACCTTTGAACCGCTCGAGTTCCGGTGTCATCAGACAGGTACAGCCCCAGCTGAGCGCGAGACGGCGGGCCGTTCCCAGCTGGCTGGTCATGGCAATGATCGGAACGCTGGGACGTTCGCGCGCGGTCAAGAGTGCGGTTGTCCCACTTTGGGTAAAGCAACAGATCGCCTTGATATCTGTCGTTTCCGCAATCTCGCGTGCTGCGGCCACGATACCATCGGCGACGCTGCTGCCTTTGACGTTGCGCGATGCTGAAATGATCTGGGAATAGGTCGGATCGGCCTCAACCTCGATGGCAACGCGATCCATGGTTGTCACGGCTTCGACAGGGAACTGGCCGGCGGCAGACTCGGCACTCAGCATGACGGCATCTGCGCCTTCGTAGATCGCAGTGGCCACATCGCTGACTTCGGCACGTGTCGGCATCGGGCTTTCGATCATGCTTTCCAACATCTGCGTGGCCACGATCACCGGCTTTGCCGCAGCCCGGCATCGCCGCACCAGTCGCTTCTGGATCGGCGGAACCGCCTGTACGGGCAATTCCACACCGAGATCCCCGCGCGCAACCATGACACCGTCACAGGCATCGAGGATTTCCTCGAACCGGTCGACGGCCTTGGGCTTTTCGATCTTGCACATGATCGACGCGCGGCCCTTGACCAATGCGCGGGCTTCTTCAACGTCCTGTACCCGTTGCACAAAGGACAGGGCCAGCCAGTCGACGCCCAGTTCGCAGGCGAATTCCAGATCGCTGAGGTCTTTTTTTGAAAGCGCTGCAAGCGGCAGTTCGACGTCGGGAACATTGACGCCCTTGTGGTTCGATATGGTGCCGCCAGCGATGACAGTGCAATTGGCGAAGTCGGGGCCGCACTCGTCGACTTTCAAACGGATCTTGCCATCGTTCACCAGCAGGGAAACGCCCGGAACAAGTGCCTCAAAAATCTCGGGGTGGGGCAGACACACGCGATTTGCGTCGCCATCGGTCGGGTCGAGATCCATCCGGAACGTATCGCCCAGAACCAGTTCTTCGCTGCCATTTGCAAAGTTGCCGACGCGCAGCTTTGGTCCCTGAAGATCGGCGAGAATTGCGATCGGGCTGTCCAGATCCTTTTCCACCTGGCGGATGTGGTTGTGCTTTTGGCGGATCTCATCCTGCGTGCCGTGGCTCATGTTCAGGCGGAACACGTCGACACCCGTTTCGTGCAGTGCCCGGATCATCTCGTAGGTTTCCGAAGCCGGCCCCAGCGTGGCCACGATTTTTACATTGCGCAGGCGCTTCATTCTGTTCCTATCCTTCGTCTCAGATCATGTTACCGCAAACATTTAGGTGAGGTTATGCCTCAATTCCCATTTGCGGGCAAGCTGTGCCACGCCTATAGCTGGCGTTAAAGAGATGACAGGCATATGACATACACCCCGTTCTATTTATTGGGCGAAACGCGCCCCTCGCGCTGGCTGATCACCTGCGATCACGCCACCAACACCGTGCCACCACAGGTCGATGGCGGCGATCTTGGCATGATGCGCGAGGATATGGAGCGCCACATTGCCTATGATGTGGGGGCTTATGATATGGCCCAGCATCTTGGCGCGCTTCTGGACGCCCCGGTGATTGCGTCAAATTTCTCGCGCCTGGTAATCGACCCGAACAGGGGCGAGGATGATCCAACGCTACTCATGAAGCTTTACGATGGCTCGATCATTCCCGCCAACCGGCACGCGGATGCAGCCGAAGTCGAGCGTCGTCTGAACCTCTGCTATCGTCCCTATCATGACGAACTTGCCCGAATGGCGGCGTTGCCCCATGCGGTGATCCTTTCGGTGCACAGCTTTACCCGGCAGTTGCGCGGACGCCCGCCTCGCCCCTGGGAAGTCGGGGTGCTCTATGCCGACGATGACCGGCTGGCGCGCCCGCTGATTGAATTGCTGAACGCGGATGGATTATGCGTTGGCGATAACGAACCCTATTCTGGGCACCTTCCCGGCGATGCGATAGACAAGCATGCGATTGAAACGGGGCGTCCAAACGTTCTGATCGAAGTGCGCAACGATCTGATTGCCGAGCATCACGGCCAGCGTGAATGGGCCGAGCGGCTGGCGCCGATCCTGCAGCAGGCGCTTGTGGCATCCGGCCTCTGACGCGACGATCCGCATTCTTGTTGGGCACGGGAACAATCCCCATATGAACATTGTCCGCAATCAGAATGTTCCAGAAAGCTGAGGCGTCATGACCATCGAAACTCTCACATCCTTTTTCGGCTGGCTGGCCGTGATCAATATCGGCTACCTGATGGTGGCCACTTTGGGGATTGTCGGAATGCAGTCGTGGATTTCCGGCATTCATCAGCGCCTTTTCGGCCTGGAAGAAATGGAATTGAAGCGGGCGTATTTCAACTGGCTTGCGACCTACAAGACACTCACACTGATCTTTACCGTTGCGCCCTATATCGCGCTCAAGCTGGTCTGACGGGCGGTTTCGGGTCACACAGTTTCAATCGCAGACAAGGAGGGTTCATTCATGGACGCACAGACAGAAATCGAACTTCAGGCGGCCGCGTTTCGCCGGTTGCAGAAACACCTGATGCAGGATCGCACGGATGTGCAGAACATAGACCTGATGAACCTCGCAGGGTTTTGCAGGAACTGCCTGTCTCGCTGGTATCAGGAAGCCGCCAACGAAAAGGGCATCGAAATGGACAAGATGCAGGCGCGCGAAATTTTCTACGGCATGACGATGGAACAGTGGAAATCTGAATTTCAGACCGAAGCCAGCGGCAAGACCCAAGAAGACTTCAAAACGGCCTTTGCCGAAAATGTCGGAAAAGACGGTTAACCAACCGATACCGCCCAACCTCTGCCTGTAACCCAATCAAGGAATGCCCAGTGATCCGCTATTCTGTACTTGATCTTTCACCGATCGTCGAAGGCGGCTCGGCCGCGCAATCGTTGCGCAATACGCTGGATGTGGCTCAGCATGCCGAACGCTGGGGATACACGCGCTATTGGCTGGCCGAGCATCACAACATGCGCGGTATCGCAAGCGCGGCGACCTCGGTTGTCATCGGCCATGTGGCGGGTGGCACCAAAACCATCCGGGTGGGATCTGGTGGCGTGATGCTCCCGAACCACGCGCCGCTGGTCATCGCGGAACAGTTCGGCACATTGGCGACGCTCTATCCCGGACGGATTGATCTGGGGGTCGGTCGGGCACCGGGGACCGACATGCAAACCGCGCGGGCGCTGCGTCGTGGCATGGATCAGACCGACAGTTTCCCGCAGGATGTCGTCGAATTGCTCGGCTATCTGGGCGAGGCGTCACCAAATCAGCCGGTTAGGGCGGTGCCCGGAGAAGGCACAAATGTGCCGGTCTGGATCCTCGGCTCCAGCCTCTATGGCGCGCAGCTGGCGGCGCAATTGGGGTTGCCTTATGCCTTTGCCTCGCATTTTGCGCCTGCGGCGCTCGCCGAGGCCGTGGATATCTATCGTGATCGGTTCCGGCCATCGCAGTTCTCCGCAGAACCATATTTCATGCTCGCAGTGAATGCCTTTGCCGCGGATGACGCTGAGACCGGCACATACCTCAAAACCTCGATGCAGCAAGCGTTCGCGCGTTTGCGCAGTGGGCAGCCCGGGCCGCTCCCACGTCCGGTTCAGGACATCTCGCAGGTTTTGGATGCCGGACTGCTGCGCATGGTCGATCAGGCGATGCAGTGCTCTGTTGCGGGAACTGCCACGCAGGTGCGCACCTCGACGGAGGCGCTTGTTCAGCGCTATCAACCTGACGAAGTCATCGTCAGTGCCCCGATCCACGATCACACTGCGCGACTGCGGTCTTTGGAAATCACGGCCGAGGTGATGCAATCCTTCGCTGAAGAACGGCGCACCGGCTAGGCGCGGTTCGGCATTTAAATCAGCGCTGGCCAGTCAGGCCGCACAAATTTTCTACAATTCAACGCCTGAGCGAGCGCTGCCTTGCGCAATCGCTTGCGCAAATGGCCTCGGCCAACCTATCCGTGTGTCGAGCGAGCTTTGGCTTTTGCCGTTCGCAGGTCGCAATGCCGTGACACCCAGCTTTACGCCCTGACAAAGGGCGGCAGCAACGAGGCTGCATCTTTCGGCTCCGGTTCTAACCGGTCCCGTGGGAGCGCGGCCAACACCATCCGAGTTCCCTGAACGAAAGCATATGCAGTCCGGTCTGACGACTGGCCCTGTTAATCAACAAGGATACTCAGATGTCTTATATTGAACCCAAGGAATTCGCGGCAAAGATGGTCGATGCCGGCGAGTCCAAAATCTTTATGTCGACCAAGGATACACTGATCCGGTCCTACATGGCTGGCGCAATCCTAGCCCTTGCCGCCGCATTCGCAGTGACCATCGCGGTGAACACCGGCAACTTTCTCGTGGCGTCGCTGTTGTTCCCTGTCGGGTTTTGCATGCTCTACCTTCTCGGTTTTGATCTGTTGACCGGGGTGTTCACGCTAGCGCCGCTCGCCGTTATCGCCAAACGCCCGGGCTGTACGTGGAAAGGCGTTCTGCGCAATTGGGGTCTGGTGTTCTGCGGCAACTTTGCCGGGGCGCTGACGACGGCGGTATTCATGGCGATCATATTCACTATGGGATTCAGCCAGGAACCGAACGCGGTAGGCCAAAGGATCGGACAGATCGGCGAGGCCAGAACGCTTGGTTACGCTGCCGCCGGCGGGGCAGGGATGCTGACAGTGTTTATCCGGGCCGTGATGTGCAACTGGATGGTCTCCACCGGCGTTGTCGGCGCGATGATGTCGTCCACAACCCAAGGCAAGATCATGGCGATGTGGATGCCGATCATCGTCTTCTTCTACCTCGGTTTCGAACATTCGATCGTCAACATGTTCCTGTTCCCCTCGGGCATCATGCTGGGCGGCGAATTCACGTGGTTCGATTACTTTGCCTATAACGAGATCCCCGTGGTTCTGGGCAACCTCGTTGGTGGCCTGACCTTTGTCGGCGGGATGATCTACATGACCCACTTTCGCGAGTCCCCCAAGCGTAACAGCGCAGTGGCGGTCAACAACGACTCGGCTGGCATAGCTGCTGAGTGAAATGAGGCCGGTTCCGTCTGTACGGGGCCGGCTATCCTTTCTCTGGGAGGGGTCACATCGTGCCACGAGACAGCACCATCAGCAGCGGCATCGCGGTTTCCATCGGACAGCATGCCGATACTGGTCGCAAACCGCGCAACGATGATTTTCACGGAGCACTTGAACCCGACGGTGATGCGCGTGTCCTAAAGGGCATTACTCTGGCCATTTCCGACGGTATTTCGACCAGTTCCAACAGCCGGGAAGCCGCTGAAACGGCGGTAAAGTCCTTGCTGACCGACTATTATGCAACGCCTGACACCTGGACTGTGCGTACCTCCGCGACGCGTGTGATCGCCGCGACAAATGCCTGGCTGCATGGGCAGAACGGCTCTCTGTCTGACCTCAATGCGGGGCATGTCTGCACCCTGTCCGCGCTCATTCTGAAAGGGCGCGACGGGCATATCCTGCATGTTGGCGACAGCCGTGTTTCGCGTGTCTCGGGCGATGGGTTGGAGCCGTTGACCAAAGATCACCGTGTGGTCCTGTCAGCCGAGGAAAGCTATCTCGGGCGCGCGCTGGGTATCGCGGCAGACGTTGACGTTGACTATCATCGGGTACCGCTCGCGGTCGGGGATGTGTTCCTTCTGACGACCGATGGAGTGCATGACTTTCTGGCACCCGGAGACATGGCGCGGCTTGCGACGGCAGCAACCGATCTGGATGCCGCTGCCAAATCGATTGTGGCGCGGGCGCTGGCAGAGGGCAGCGATGATAACCTCAGCGTTCTCATCGTACGTGTCGATGCGCTGCCCGCAGATGGTGCAGGATTGCCCATCGATGGCGCGGTGCTGCCCGTTCCACCGTTGCCAAACGCAGGTGACGTTATCGACGGGTTTCGCATCATTCGCCCTTTGCATGTCACGGCCCGGAGCCACGTCTTTCTGGCTGTCGACCCCGACCACAATCGGGTTGCCTTGAAAGTTCCTGCCCGCGAAACCGCCGAAAACAGTGCCTATCTTCGCCGTTTTGTTCTGGAAGACTGGATCGCACGGCGGGTTTCTTCGCCTCATGTCTTGCGCGCCGCCAATGGACCGTCACAGCGCACGGCTCTTTTTGTTGCGACCGAGTTTGTCGAAGGCAAAACGCTGCGCCAGTGGATGCATGACAAGCCCCGTGCCAGCATCGACAAGGTGCGCCCGATCATCGGTCAGATCGCCAGCGGGTTGCGTGCCTTGCATCGCCGACAGATGCTGCATCAGGACCTGCGCCCCGAGAACGTGATGATTGACGGCGACGGGACAGTGAAGATTATTGATCTTGGCTCGGTTTCGGTCGCCGGGGTGCAAGAGGCCGCGCCCGGATTGCTGGACGAGATGGCGGGCACCTTTCAATACACCGCGCCAGAGTATCTGTCTGGCGATGTGGTCAGCTGGCGTTCCGATCAATATGCGCTTGGCGTGATTGCATATGAAATTCTGACCGGACGTCTGCCCTATGGCGCAGAGGTTGCGCGCGTTACGTCCCGTCGCGATCAGAATCGGCTGGCTTACACACCTGCCCGTGATGACGACACCAGTGTGCCGCGCTGGATTGATACGGCGTTGCGGCGCGCCACGCATCCTGATCCGCTGCGCCGGTACGATGCGCTGTCCGAGTTCGTGGCCGACCTGTCCCGCCCAGGTGCTGCATGGGCCAAAGAGCGCCACGTGCCTTTGGCCGAACGCAATCCCGTGCGCTTCTGGCAAACGATATCCGCAATTCTCGCGGTGATCTGCATCTTACTTGCCGCCCAGTTGGGCGGATGACCCACAGCAACAGGAGACCTTGCAATGAAAGACCTGACCACAACTGACGAACTGACCCGCGAAGACATCACCGCGCTCATACTCACCGCCAAAAAGAAGATGGGCCTGGGATGGAACGGGATTGCCGAGGCGATCGGCATGTCACCGGTCTGGACGCATTCCGCAGCCGTCGGAATGAACGCGATGCCCGCAGACAAGGCCGAAACGTTGGTGAGCCTGCTGGGGCTGCCTGAAGAGGCGGCTGCGGTGCTCACGGAAAGCCCGACGAAGATTTGGGAGCAGACCGTTCCCACGGATCCTTGCATCTATCGGCTGTATGAAATCGTCGGTGTTTACGGGCCGACCATCAAGGCGCTGATCCACGAAGAATTTGGTGACGGGATCATGTCGGCGATTGATTTTGACATGCAGATATCGCGGGTTCCCAGCGAAAAGGGTGACCGCGTCAAGCTTGAAATGTCGGGCAAATACCTGGGCTTCAACTCCTGGTAAGATTGTCAACGGGCGCTGGTGGTCTGTTCGGCCACCAGCGCCCGTGTTTCGTCTAAACCACCAAGCCCCGTCAGGTCGCAGGTTTGTTCTGTGCTGTTTCGGTGACTTCGGGTCCGGCATCACCTTCTATATCCGTTGCCTCTGACTCTACATCCAGCACTTCGGCGTCGGGTATGATTTCCACCGGGTCCGGGCCACTGGCAATCAGCGGCAACAGATGGGCGCCCGTGGTATTGCGGACTTCGGGCGCCTGTGGCGCTTTCCAGACAAGCGTATCGAAACTCTCACAGTTTTCGCAGACCGGCGCCCAGACGCCGTGGATATGGTTGCAGTTCTCACAAACCCACTGCGGGCCGCGCGGGGCGCTCAGCGCCTTGGTCAACCAACCCTGCACAACAGAATCTGGCGCACCTTCGCCGCGTTCGATTGCCGCCATCAAGGTCAGTGCACGCGCATCCGCCGCTGTCTCGGCCAGATCGCCCAAGGCACGGCGCGCCTCGGGAAAGTCCTCGGCGACGATGTTAAGTTCGGTACGGACCAAGCGGGTTTCGGGATGTTGCGGTTGAATGTTCGTCAGCGCTGTAAACCGTTTGACCCGCTCTTCAGCCGTTTCTTCTGGCTTGATCTCTGCGAATGCGGCGGCCAGATCGGGATGCGGTTGCGCCTCCCACGCCTTTTTCAGAACCCTGATCGCCTTTCGCGGTTTGTCAGCCGCGATATAGGATCGTGCGGCCATGGCCGCCGCCGGGACCAGATCCGGGGACAGTCGATTGGCCTCGATCGCCTGTTCCTGACCTTCGATGGTCGTGCCTTCGGCGATGACATCCTGAGCTTCGGAGAGCGCCAGTACAGCCTCGCGTCTTGTCACCACGTCGCGGGGTAGGCTGCCGGACTTCAGTTTGGCATTCAAAGTGTTGCGTGCCCCGGACCAATCCCGTGCCTGCGCCTGCAGCTTGAGCAGAACATCCTGCGTTTCCTCGTGGCGCGGTTTGAGTTGAAACGCCTTTTCAGCCAGTTTGCGGGCAGTTTCGGTATCCCCCTCAGAAAGCTTCTGCTTCATGATACCACGAACACCGACAAATCGGGTGTTTTCGTCCTGAATCAGCTTCTTGTAGGTTTCCGTCGCTTTTTTGGTATCGCCGGCCATCTCGGCGGCCTGCGCCGTCAACAGGTTGGTGAGTCCTGGCTTTTCAAGATACTTCTCGGCCTTTGCGGCCTTGGACATGGCTTGTTTCGCCTCGCCAGAAGCAAGCGCCAAGAGACCTTCAGAGAGGGCTTCAAATCCCTTTTTCTCGCGATTTCTGTCGAAATAGCGTGACAGCGCCGTTTCATCTCCGTTGAGAAAGTGCAGCGTCGCGATCAACAGAGACAACAGTTTCAGGCCAAGCCAGACAAGAACCACAAGAACCACCGCCGCCATGACCGATTGCAATGGGCCAAGGGTGTATTCGGTTCCGGCCAGCGTGATCTGAACCCCGCCCTGAGATTCCATCAGATAACCGGCACCCAAAGCGAGCAGCGCGATGATCGCGACAAAGATCAGTATCTTTATTAGTGACCAGAGCATGGCAGGTCCTTCAGTTTGAGTTCAGGCGGTCAGCCAGAGAATCGGCGGCGGTGACCGCAACCTGTCGCGCATGCGCCCGGTCGATCCAGGTGCTCATCGCTGCCTGCGCCGTACCGGGCAGCGTGGCAATATCGTTCAGCGCCTCATCAAGGCGGCCATCAGCAACGGCAGCTTCGGCCCGTGATAGGATGGCGTCAGGGTCGTCGCCGTCACGCGGTTCGACAGAACGCGCACCAAGCTGGCGTTTGATAAATGATCCGAGCCCTCTATCTTCGGGACCTTTTTCCGCCCTCGCAGCGGCCAGCGCAGCACGGGCCGCAGACGGAAAGCTGTTATTCAGAGCGGTCAATGTCGCGACACCATCAGCCGCAGACGCGGTCAGATCGGCAGGGACGTCGACATTCGCGGCCTTGAGTTCCTCGGCTTCGGCCACAAACGGCGACCCGGCATCAAGGGCTGCACGCAGTTGCGCCATCGTCGCGCGATTTGCTGCTTGCTGGGCGGCCTTGGCGGCGTTCGCCTCCAATTCACCGGCTTCGGCCTTGATTGCACGGGCGTCGGCGATCAGATCTTCGACCTCTCCGCGCTGCGTGGCCATTGCTTTCTGCAAATCGGCCAGCTCTTTCTCGTAGGCGGCGATCGCGGCTTCGGAAACGCCTTCGTCAATCGGACGTTTCGCAACTTCGGTCAGGCGCTTGTCCATATCCGCAAGGTCCGCCTGAACCGAGTCGATACGACCGCTCAGCGGTGCGATTTGCGCGGTCAGATCAGTAATGCTCGTCTCAACGGGCCCCAGATCCGGCATCGTGATGGCGTCCACTTTGGCGCCAACCGCGGCAATGCTCTCGGTCTGGGACGCCAGTCCGCTTTGCAGTTCAGCGATTTCCTCAGACATATTGTCGGAGCTCAGGAACTCAGGCAGATAGGGGTCGATGACATCCGACCTCGCGGCGATGAAACCAAGACAGGCCGCGACGATCCCGCCGAACAAGGCCGATCCAAAGCCGCTTCGGGTTTCAATTGTCTTTTCCTTCTCCACCACGATGCGCTCGGTTTCGGCCACGGCAGGGCTGTCGGTTTTCTCGTTGTTATCCGGAGACTCTGTTTCGACAGTGACATTGTCGGGTTCGGTCTGGCCTTCGACTTCCTGTTCGTGCGCGGGCGTATTCTTGTCAGCCACCGTGTTTTACCCCTTTGATTCTCAAATCAATCATACCAAAGCCCTCGTGAATGTTACTGTGCACCCCGGCCACTCTCAACCCGGCAGTGTCGATGGACAAGCATTTCGACGACAGATGCCATACTGGCAGCATTCGGCTGTTTCGCAACCGATAGCGTCAGATGGGTCATAGCAGACAGGGGTTCAGCGACCGCAGAGCTCATCGCGACAAGGTGCAAATGCCTGATTTCCCGGCACTGGCTGACAAATTGCCGCGCGGTGCGTGGCGAGAAGATCGGAGCAATGACCGGGGCGTTTCCCTGCAAAGTTGCCAGAATCTTATCGTCAATTGGCAGCAATTTCTGATCATACACGACCTGCCGTCGCGTTTGGCAGCCAGCGTCGCCAAGCCGCTCCGCAATCTTTCCGCGTGTGTGTCTGCCGCAAAGATGAAGCAAAGGGCCTTGGGTCTGTGACCCTATAAGCGTGGCGACGAGTTCGTCCGCGTTGGCGCCAGTCGCATCCACACGCCAGCCAAGCTCCTGTGCGATGCGGGCGGTCCCCGTACCAACGCAATATGCTAGTATTTCGCGGCTCTGGCTAGGTGCCGGCGCGGCCCGTACACCGTTAACGGAGGTAAAGATCACCCCGGCAACATTTGTCAGGTCGACGGTTTCATCGCCGGGTTCAATCTTGAGCAATGGCGCCACAACTGGCATCACCTGTTTCAGGACTTTGGCTGGCAATTGGCGCAGGAACCGCTCGGACTCGGCGCGAGGGCGGGTCATGAGCAGTGTCACCTTTGGATCATGCATCGATACCTACCGGGATTGTTTGGCAACGCATAGGGTGATACCTCCCGGCAGGACAGGGTGCAATGATCAGGCCTATGGCACAAACACTTACCGTATTGGGGCTCGAAAGCAGTTGCGACGATACCGCCGCAGCGGTGGTTCAGCAATCTGGCGTCGATCGTGCCGAAATCCTGTCATCCATCGTATACGGCCAAACAGAGCTGCACAGCGCCTACGGTGGTGTGGTACCGGAACTTGCGGCGCGGGCACACGCGGAAAAGCTTGATCAATGTGTTCGCGATGCGCTGGCTGGGGCGGATCTGACGCTAGCAGAGCTGGATGCGGTGGCGGTCACTGCAGGTCCGGGGCTGATCGGTGGGGTCATGTCCGGTGTCATGTGCGCCAAAGGCATTTGCGCGGCAACCGGGCTGCCTCTTGTGGGGATCAACCATCTTGCCGGCCATGCGCTGACACCGCGCCTTACCGATGCGATTTCATTTCCTTACCTGATGCTTTTGGTCTCAGGAGGACATTGCCAATACCTTTTGGTTCGGTCGCCGGACGACTTTACCCGATTGGGCGGCACGATTGACGATGCGCCTGGCGAAGCGTTCGACAAGACCGCGCGCCTTTTGGGTCTGCCTCAGCCCGGTGGTCCGGCCGTGCAGGCTGAGGCGATCACCGGCGACCCGCGGCGTTTTCGCTTTCCTCGGCCATTGCTGGACCGCGACGATTGCAATCTATCGTTCTCGGGTCTGAAAACCGCACTGTTGCGGCAGCGCGATCAGATTGTCGCAGAAAAGAATGGGATCACACGGCAGGACCGTGCCGACATGTGTGCCGGGTTTCAGGCTGCCGTCGCCGACGTTCTGGCGGAAAAGACGCGTCGTGCACTGCGAATCTATCTCGCCGAAGGTCCTTCAGAGATAACACTGGCCGTTGCAGGCGGCGTTGCCGCGAACACCGCAATCCGAGGCGGGCTTGAATCCGTGGCGGATGAAATGGGAACCAGATTTCTCGCTCCGCCGCTGGCGCTCTGCACTGATAACGCAGCGATGATTGCCTATGCCGGGATCGAGCGGTTCCGCGACGGGGCGTGCGATGGCATGGATTTGGCCGCGCGTCCACGCTGGCCGTTGGACAACAGCAGCCCGGCCTTACTGGGCAGTGGCAGGAAGGGCGCCAAGGCATGAGTGTCGGTGTGATCGGATCAGGCGCATTTGGCACAGCCCTTGCCGTATCTTTGGCCGGCAACGGTCCGGTTTCCATGTGGGCCCGATCTGCGGAGCAAGCTAGCGCGATCCAGCGAGACAGGCAGAATTCTGCTCGCCTGCCGGGTGTGACGCTTCCAGATCAGTTGACTGTCACCTCGGATATTGAAGAGGGCGCAGCGCATGAAACCCTGCTGCTGGCCGTCCCCATGCAGCAATTGCGTGGCGTTCTGACCGAATATGCTGCGCAACTCGCCCCGCGAACGCTGGTTGCCTGTTGCAAGGGGATCGAGTTGAGCACCGGCGTCGGGCCGGTCGTGGTCATGTCGCAGGTCTTGCCGCAGACGCGTACGGCGCTCCTCACCGGGCCAAGCTTTGCCCATGATATCGCACGTGGTCTTCCAACGGCGCTCACGCTTGCCTGTGCTGGTGCGGACCCGGGCCGCAGCCTGCAACATGAACTGACGACAACGAACCTGCGTCTGTATCGAACGCAGGATGTCATCGGTGCAGAACTGGGTGGGGCGCTCAAGAACGTGGTTGCCATTGCATGTGGAGCGGTGATCGGCGCTGGTTTGGGTGACAGCGCGCGCGCCGCCCTGATGACACGCGGATATGCCGAGATGCAGCGCATGGCGCTGGCGCTTGGCGCGCAGCCCGAAACACTCGCCGGGCTTTCAGGCTTTGGCGATCTGACTTTGACCTGCACCTCGGAACAGTCACGGAACTATAGGCTTGGCCTGTCCCTTGGCCGTGGCGAATGGTTTGACCCATCTGTTACGGTTGAAGGGGCTGCGACGGCGCACGCTGTTGCGGCCAAAGCCGATGACATGGCGCTTGATATGCCAATCACACGTGCGGTGGTTGGGATGCTGGATGGCAAATTGACACTAACCGACGCGATGGCAGAATTGCTTGCGCGCCCTCTTAAGGAAGAATGATATGCTTGTTGCCCTGATCGCCCGTGACAATGACGGTGCCCTGCGAACCCGGCTCGATAATCGTGCGGCACACCTTGCCTATATCGAGGAAACCGGAGTTGTTACGCAGGCCGGTCCGTTGCTGGACGATGCGGGTGGGATGATCGGTTCGCTGGTGATCCTGGATGTGAATGACCTTGCCGCTGCGCAGGATTGGGCGGCAAATGACCCCTATGCCAAGGCCGGCTTGTTTCAGGACGTCGAACTGATTCCGTGGAAAAAGGTCGTCGGCTGATGGCATATTGGCTCTTTAAATCCGAAACCTCGACTTGGAGTTGGGAACAGCAGGTTGCCAAGGGAGACGCAGGCGAAGAGTGGGATGGGGTGCGCAACTATCAGGCCCGCAATTTCATGCGCGAGATGAAGTTAGGCGATCGCGGGTTTTTCTATCTATCTCAGAAAGATCGCAAGATTGTCGGAATCGTCGAGGTTTGTGCTGAGGCACATCCTGACAGCACCACGGATGATGATCGCTGGGATTGCGTGGATATCAAGGCCGTGCGCCCATTCACCAACGCCGTGACGCTGGATCAGATCAAGGCCGAAGAACGGCTTGCAGATATGGTTCTGGTCAAGAATTCCCGCCTGTCTGTGCAGCCCGTGACCGAAAGCGAATGGCGCATCGTCTGCGAGATGGGGCAGACAAAACCCGACTGATCGGGCAGACTTCTTTCGCACAATTGCGAACAGAGGATGTCATGGAGTTTCTGAGCGTGATCGCTGCTGCGGCAGCGTCATTCGTGTTGGGGTCTGTCTGGTACATGACGTTGGCAGAACCGTGGATGCAGGCGGCACGCATTCCCCGCGGTGCCGATGGCAAGCCCGAAGGCGGGCAATCACCGGTCATTTTCGCAATGACTTTTGTGCTGCAGCTGGTGGTTGCCGGGATGATGCGGCACGTTTTTTCGCTGGGCGGAATTGAGACGCTCGGCGCCGGATTTGTGGCTGGTGGCGGGATTGGGTTGTTCTTTATTACCCCGTGGATTGCGATCAACAACGCTTATGGGATGCGCCCGATACGCCTTACTCTGATTGATGGCGGGTGTGCGACGTTGGGATGTGCGGCGATGGGGCTGGTGCTGGTCTTGTTCTAAGGGGAGCCCTTGGAACATGGGCGTGGACAGCCGATCTACCCGGTGGACTGCGCTGACGATAAAACTCAGGGAGGGCCCGAACGTAGTCGGACCCTCCCTCTCACCCCGCGTGTTACCTACTCACCACACGCGTATTGAAATCTCAGGTCCCGACCGTCCTAGCCGTATCTCTTGGTAGCCCGCAAACGACCGATGCCGCAAATGCAAAGCCCGGACGATTTGACTGAAATGCAAAACGCCCACTCCAGCGAGCGGGCGTTTCAAGGTCTGGTCTGAACTGGTGTCAGCCGTAGACGGATTCTTTGCCAAAGTGCTTTGTCAGCATGTAATAGATCACTGCGCGGTACTTGTTCCGCTCTGATTTGCCGTATGTCTCGATCGCTTTGTCGATGGCTTCACCCAGTGCAGGGCCGTCTTCCAGCCCCAGCTTCTTGATGAGAAAATTCTTCTTTACCGTTTCGAGTTCTGCCGGTTGCGATCCCGCAACGGTCGAGGCGTCGGCGTCATAGATCGCCGGCCCGCAGCCAATTGTCACCTTGGTGAGCAGATCCATATCCGGCGTCATGCCACATTTGTTTTTCAGATCGTCCGCATACTGCGCAATCAAATCGTCACGTTTGCCCATCAAATAACTCCCGCCTTGCAAACACAGCCCAATCGGCTGGAGTGAAGGTTAACGGGGGGGGCTACTTAAACAAAGGGGAAATATCGATAAAGCTTCCCGTCGGCAACAATCCGGTTTTGCGCGATACTGTACGCGCGTCAAATGCCAGCCGTTCCTGGCATTCGCGTGTTTTGCATCCCCCAAAACACGATGGGCAGCATTCTTTCGAATGCTGCCCATTTGCGTGGTGAAACCGCGCGGGCTTCAGTAGCGGTAGTGTTCTGGCTTGAACGGTCCGTCCGTCGAAACGCCGATATAGTCGGCCTGTTCCTTGCTGAGCGACGAAAGTTTCACTCCGATCCGATCAAGATGCAGGCGCGCAACCTTTTCATCCAGATGCTTTGGCAGAATGTACACTTCGTTGTTGTACTGATCGCCCCGCGTCCACAGTTCGATCTGTGCCAGCGTCTGATTGGTGAACGAGGCTGACATTACGAAAGACGGATGCCCGGTCGCATTGCCCAGGTTCAGCAGGCGGCCTTCGGACAGCAGGATCAAACGATGGCCGTTTGGCATCTCGATCATGTCCACCTGGTCCTTGATGTTGGTCCACTTGTGGTTCTTGAGCGAGGCGACCTGAATCTCGTTATCGAAATGGCCGATATTGCCGACGATGGCCATGTCCTTCATCTCGCGCATGTGCTCGATGCGGATCACGTCCTTGTTGCCGGTTGTGGTGATAAAGATGTCCGCCGTGCTCAGCGCATCCTCAAGCGTCACAACCTCGAAACCGTCCATCGCGGCTTGAAGCGCACAAATGGGATCGACTTCGGTTACCTTGACCCGAGCGCCTGCGCCACTCAGCGATGCGGCCGAGCCTTTGCCTACGTCGCCATACCCGCAAACAACAGCGACCTTGCCTGCCATCATTGTATCGGTTGCACGGCGAATGCCATCCACCAGCGATTCCTTGCAGCCGTACTTGTTGTCGAACTTCGACTTGGTCACGCTGTCGTTCACGTTGATCGCGGGGAAGGGAAGCTGGCCCTTCTTATGCAGATCATAGAGGCGGTGGACACCGGTAGTGGTTTCCTCGGATACACCCTGGATCGCATCGCGGGTTTTGGTGAACCATCCGGGGCTGGCAGCCATGCGTTTCTTGATCTGCGCGAATATGGCCTCTTCTTCTTCCGAAGTCGGCACTTCGATAAGATTGGTTTCACCGGCTTCGACGCGGGCACCCAGCAGCACGTAAAGTGTCGCGTCTCCGCCATCGTCGAGGATCAGGTTTGCGCCTTCAGGGAACATGAAGGATTTGTCGAGGTAATCCCAATGCTCTTCCAGCGTCTGACCCTTGACCGCAAAGACCGGGGTGCCACCGGCAGCAATTGCGGCCGCCGCGTGATCCTGAGTTGAAAAGATGTTGCACGAGGCCCAGCGGACATCCGCACCGAGAGCCACAAGCGTTTCGATCAAGACGGCGGTCTGAATCGTCATGTGCAACGAGCCGACAATGCGCGCGCCTTTCAGTGGCTTGCTCTCACCGTATTCTTCGCGCAGCGCCATCAGGCCCGGCATTTCGGTTTCCGCGATGTCCAGTTCCTTGCGGCCGAAATCGGCCAACGAGATGTCTTTGACGATGTAATCTTCGGACATTGGCCCGGGCACTCCAGTGTGATTTCATTGGTTGCCGTCGCCCTAACATCTCTTGATAGTCCCCGCAACATCGACCAAAACTCGACGATACGGGCTGGTTTTGAACAGGTAGAACATGGCAGGCGATGCGTTGATCAGTCGAAACAAGTTCGGCCTCTACCACATTCCCGCGGGCGTCGAGACGAGACCGGCCGCCAAGACGGTGCTGTCGGGCGGCGTGTTTGAGCCAGATACGATTGATTTCATGCGGGCAAATTGTGGCGACGGCGACATCATCCACGCTGGCACATTCTTTGGCGATTTTCTCCCGGGTTTGTCCGGCGGGCTTGCGCCGGATGCAAAGATTTGGGCGTTTGAGCCAAATCCCGGCAGCTTTGCGGCCGCCAGAGAGACGATTACGCTGAATAGTCTTGAGAACGTTGAGTTGCAGAATGCCGCGCTGTCAGATCGCGGTGGCGAAGTTCTGTTTCAAACCCATCGAGCAAACGGATCACCCATGGGCGGAATAAGTCACGTGGTAGAGGCAGAGGGCGAAGGTGTCAGCCGGGTTCGCGCTGTCATGCTCGACTACGCCGTTCCCATCGAACGCAAGGTGTCTATCCTGCAACTTGATGTGGAAGGATATGAAAAGAACGCCTTGTTGGGGGCATACCACATAATCAATGTCTGGAAACCGATCCTGATACTTGAGTATTTTTCCGAAGCGCGATGGATCAGCCGCACGTTTCGCAACCTCAAGTACAAGGCAATCGGCAAGGTGCACGGCAATCATGTTTATGCGGTCGAACCGATTGGTATCTGATGGATGATAGGGTCGCAGCGAAAGGAGGGTTCAGGTAATGGCACCTCAAAATCGTGCATGGCAACGCATGCTTTCGGGTCGCAGGCTCGATCTGCTGGATCCGACGCCGGTCGACATCGAGATTGACGATATCGCCCACGGATTGGCATTTGTGGCGCGCTGGAATGGACAGACAGTCGGTGATTTCGCCTATTCAGTGGCGGAGCATTCGTTGCTTGTTGAAGAGCTGTTTGGTCGAATTGCGCCAAAGGCACCGGTCAAATGGCGGTTGGCGGCCTTGTTGCACGACGCGCCGGAATATGTGATCGGTGATATGATATCCCCGGTCAAGGCATCGGTAGGACCAGGCTATGACGAGCTGGATGCCCGCCTCATGGCCGCGATTCATATCCGGTTTGGCCTGCCTGCGACCCTGCCAGTCACGATTAAGAAACAGATCAAGAAGGCCGATCGCATCAGTGCCTGGATGGAGGCCACACGCATCGCGGGCTTTGCCGAGGCTGAGGCTAATAAGTTCTTTGGCAAACCGGACAAAAGCCTGATTGCGGATCTGGACATCCGGCTGCGCCCGCCTGTCGAGGCGCGCCGCGACTTTGTGCAGCGTCACGACACGTTGCTGCGGCAACTGGCTTAACCCGCGCGCCGGGCCTGACGCATTGCGCGCACCCTTTGGCGGACGAATTCCGGGCTTTCGATGAAATCGTCGGATTTGTTCAAACCCTTGTCCGCAAAAACCTGTTTGCGTTCGTCTTCAGTCAGCACTGGCCAGTTTGCTTGCTTGGATATGAACCCATCGCGCGCCAACGCCGCGCCAATGACTTCATGGTTCAGTTCCCCAAACGACAGACGGCTAGATTTCTTCTGGCTCTTGCGCACCCACTCTGTGCGCAGCGCTGAAATGATCGTCGGTTCGGTGCCGCAGAAATGCCGGACGTTTTCTGCCAAGAGGTTGTTGGAGCGCGATTGCCGTCGCAGGATCATCGCCACTGCCTGATCGGGCCGCCCGACCATCGCATAGAGATGTACCGCCGAACCATCTGCGGCGATTACCTGTTTTGCCGCCTTGTAGCGGGCGATCTGCGTGGCAAGGTCGTGCTGCTGGGGGTGGAAAATCTCGTATCCTTCGGCCTGCAACAGTTCTTCCAGCCGTTCCTCGCCCAGCAAACCACCTTTGCCCAAGCCCAATGCAGATCGTGAGAGATAGATCCTCTCAGGACCATCCGCTGCGATATCACGGGCAAAACGATGGTGAATGGCCGCGCGGAACCGCTCTGTTCCTGCGGTGATCATGCCCAGCCCAAAGCCCTGACCCGGTACGATCAGTTCCTCGACATTCATCGGCGTGGTGGCAACACGGATGGGCAAATCCGGCGCCATCATGTCAAGAAAGCCGGTATGGAAACCGCGCAGGCTCTCTCCGGCGCGGGGGCGTTTGGGGATAAACAGAACACCGTCGACAGGTCGATCCAGATGTTCCAATCCCCAGAGCCGGGACGTGCTTTCCACAAGGAAATGACCAAAATGCGCCCAAAGCACGCCGCCCCACAGCCATCGCCCGGTCAGGCGCGGCACGTCGCCCTCGGGCTGTATGGGTTCTGTCGTCAGCGGGCGAAACTTGCGCCACAACGCGCCATGCGCGCAGTAGGACCCGTCGGACTCCAGCACACCAGCGGCCTGAACAAAACCGTTTTCAACCGGCGGAATCACGGTGGCATCCTTCAGGTGCCTGATCTCTTCAGACCATCCGCCTTGTGGCAAAGGTTGGGTATCTGCCGGGTCCGGCATCGTTATCGCGGGCTGCGCTTGGCCAGAATGCGTTGCAATGTACGGCGGTGCATGTTCAGCCGACGCGCGGTTTCGCTGACGTTCCGGTCGCAGAGTTCATAGACCCGTTGGATATGTTCCCAACGCACGCGATCCGCGCTCATCGGGTTTTCCGGTGGCGGAGGCAGCTCGTCGGGTTTGGCAAGCAGCGCATTGGTGATGTCGGTGGCATCCGCAGGTTTAGACAGATAGTCCGTCGCCCCGATCTTGACCGCAGCAACGGCCGTTGCAATGGCGCCATAGCCGGTCAGGACAACCACGCGGCTGTCCGGGCGCTTTTCCCGCAACACTTCAACAACATCCAGTCCGTTGCCATCCTCAAGCCGCAGGTCAACGACCGCATAGGCGGGTGGTCTGGCTGTGGCAATCGCCCGTCCAGCGGCAACAGAAGATGCCATTTCAATCTCGAACCCGCGCTTCTCCATGGCTTTGGCCAGGCGCCTGAGAAAGGGTTCGTCATCATCCACGAGCAATAACGACTTATCTAGCCCGATCTCATGCTGTGCTGGTTCCGCCATAAGGTTCCTCCCCCGGACAGTTTTTCTTATTGTGTCCGACGAGTATTAACAGCGGTCTGGCAAACGTCAAATGCTGCGTGGGCTTTACATGTTATCGACAAAACACCCAACCGCGTCAGCCATATCTTCTGGCGACATATCCCGACGGAAAAATTCGACAAATCCACGTTCTGGCAAGACCAGATAGCTGAACGTGGAATGATCAACGAGGTAATAGTCATCCTCGGCCGGATGCGCCTTGTAGTAGGTCTTGAAGGTTTGGCTTGCGGCTTTCACCTGCTCGGGCGAACCGGTCAACCCGATCATGCGTTCGTGCAGGTTGCCTGCAAAATCACCAACCACTTCGGGAGTGTCCCGCGCCGGGTCGATCGAGATGAACACGGGCGTCACCGACTTGCCGCGCTCTTCAAGGATATCGATGGCCTCGGCGTTACGCGCGACGTCCAGCGGGCACACATCCGGGCAGAATGTATAGCCAAAATAGATCAGCGCGGGTTCGGTGACGACGTCTTTGTCCGTCACTGTTTCGCCTTGCGAATTGACCAGCTCGAAAGGGCCACCAATCTGGTCGGAACCACCAGCAATCTGGCTGGCGCGGCATTGGGCGAACTGATCGTCGGAACTGCCTCCGATCATCGTCGCGACCCAGACGCCGCCAACAAGTGCCGCTAGAACGACGGCAGCAATAATCGCATATTGACGTGACATGGCGCAGGGACTCCAGACTGTTGTGGTTGACGTTTCCACGCGGACTCCTATCAACTTAGTCAGCCGTTGCAACCAGTCAGAGGGTAAGATGATCGCATCCGAAATAGGCCTCTTGCACGGTCAGCCCCGCAGCAGCTGGATTCGACTACGCACCATGATCCTGTTGCGGTGGGTCGCCATCGCAGGACAGTTGGCGGCCCTCACCACCGCGCAGGAATTTTTTGGTCTGCAACTTGAGATCGGTCTCTGTTTTCTGACGGTCGGTGTCTCGGTGATCGGCAACCTGGTTGCGATCTTCATTTTCCCGGAAAGCAAGCGCCTCTCGGAATTTGAGAACTTCATGATGGTGCTGTTTGACCTGCTGCAACTGGCGTTCCTGCTTTATCTGACGGGTGGTCTGAGCAATCCGTTTGCGCTGTTGCTTTTGGGGCCGGTGACCATCTCGGCGACAGTTCTCGGGCTTCGTTCCACAGTGCTGATCGGCAGCAGCGCGATCATACTTGTTACGTTTCTGGCCATGTTCAACATTCCTCTGCGCACGGAACAGGGGCTGATCCTGCGGATTCCCGATTT
The DNA here is from genome assembly GCF_039973035.1 of Sedimentitalea sp. NCBI lineage: Bacteria > Pseudomonadati > Pseudomonadota > Alphaproteobacteria > Rhodobacterales > Paracoccaceae > Sedimentitalea > Sedimentitalea sp. The sequence continues at coordinate 109,467 of NZ_JBDWLR010000025.1, read as the reverse complement.
TTTCGTATTTGGGAATTGGGCTGCGATCATTATCGCGATCATCTTTATGGGGGCCTATTCGCGACGCATCAGTTCGGAAATCCAATCCATGAACGATGCGCTTGTCGCGACGCAGATGGCGCTGTCCCGCGAACAAAAATTGACCGATCTTGGGGGGGTCGTCGCCGCTGCGGCGCATGAGCTTGGTACGCCGCTGGCGACGATCAAGCTGGCCAGCAGTGAACTGGTTGAAGAGTTGGAAGACAACGCGAGTTTACGCGAGGATGCGGCCCTGATCCGGGAACAGGCCGACCGTTGTCGCGATATCCTGCGTGACATGGGCCGAGCAGGGAAGGATGACCTGCATTTGCGACAAGCGCCCCTTACGGCAGTTATCAACGAAGCGGCAGAGCCACACATGCACCGGGGGAAATTCGTCCATTTCGAAGAAGGACTCGATCTGGATGAAAATCTCCCGCAACCATCGGTTCTGCGCAAACCCGAGATGATCCATGGTTTGCGCAACCTGATCCAGAATGCCGTGGATTTCGCACGGGCCAATGTCTGGGTCGAGTCGACCTGGAGTCAAAACATGATTTCTATCCGGATCATGGATGATGGGCGCGGATACCCACCACAGATGATCGGGCGGATCGGGGATCCATTTGTTCGGCGGCGACGCACCGAATCCGACCGCAAGGCCCGCCCGGAATACGAAGGCATGGGGCTGGGGCTTTTTATTGCCAAGACGCTATTGGAGCGATCCGGCGCAGAGCTTACCTTTGCAAATGGATCAGACCCCTATCACAGCGGTCTGGGCAAGAGCGAGCGTCGGGGGGCCATCGTCGAGGTCGTCTGGCCGCGACACAAGATCGATGCCATTTTTGGCGAGAACGCAGTGCCCATCGGTCGCAACCAACCGATCGAGATTTGATCCCGCACCCGGTAAACGGGTGCAGGATCGTCGATGTCTAGCTGTTGAGATAGGCGTTGATGGTGGCCTCGGCGCCATCGGTGTTAAGCATCGTCAGCCAGCGCTCAAATGCGTCCGCGAAGGGCTTATTGCTGGCAAGATCGCCGTAGTACTGCTCCATTTCGAGCCATGCCAAAGGTCGATCTTTCGCCGTTTTGGCGATCTGGTGAAGCGCGTCCCAGTTAGGATCGTTGGCTTCGACTGTGCTGCCGTCTTCCCGAACGCCCTGACAATAGCGTGCCCAAAGGGCAGAGACCAAGGCGAGACCGACGACAGATGCACCGGCGTTCAGTCCGTCACGGATGCTGGGTATGATGAACCCGGTCTGGCGGCTGGACCCATCAAACGCGACGCGGCGTGTAGTGTCGGCGATTTCGGGGTTGGAGAATCGCCGGTCGACGAGGTCGAGATATTCAAGCGCGGTAAAGCCGGGAACCGGCGCAACATGCTGCGCAACCTCTTCTGTCATGACTTTTCGCAGCAGGCCTCGTATGGCCGGGTTGCCCATGGTTGCCGCAATCGAGTCGATGCCGAGGATTTCACCCGGAATGGCGATAACCTGATGGCCGCCATTCAGGATGCGCAGTTTCATCGTTTCAAAATCGTGTACGCGGTTTGAAAAGGTTGCTCCGGTCTTGTCCCAGTCGGGGCGGCCATTACAGAAATCGTCTTCGATGACCCACTGGCGGAAGTTCTCGTGCGTGACCGGCGCGTTGTCGCCGATGCCAAAGCGTTTGACCAGTTCCAGTTCCTTGGGTCCGGTGGCAGGCACGATGCAGTCGACCATCGCGTTCGGGAACGAACAATTCGTGTCGATCCAGTCTGCGAGATCAGGATCAGTCAGGCGCGCAAGACCCACAACCGCTTGCCGCAGTATCGCGCCGTTGCCTTGAAGATTGTCACAGCTCTGACCGGTAAAGGGGCCAGCATCCGATGCCCGCCGTTGCCTTAGCGCGGCGACCATTGCACCAAACGCGGTCTTTGGCGTTTCGGGATTGTCCGCATCATGCACGATGTCGGGATGTTTGGCGTCGAATGCACCGGTCACGGCATCAATATAATAGCCGCCTTCGGTCACAGTCAGCGCGACGATCCGAATGGCGGGATCGGTCATCGCCTTGATCAGCGCGCCATTTCCGTCCTCGACCGGCAGATAGTCGATCATCGATCCGCATATCTCGGCAGACATTCCTGTCGGATCAAGCTCGATCAAGGTGGTCAGACAATCCTGCGCGATCAGCCGTTCACGGCTGGCGGCATCGTTCGGACGAACGCCTGCGCCAAGGATTGCCCAGTCATGGCAAAGGCCGAGGTCGAAGAGGCGGTGCAGATACCACGCCTGATGCGCGCGGTGAAAATTGCCCAGCCCGATATGCACGATACCAGCGGTCAGGGATTTTCTGTCATAGCTCGGCACGCGCACCCCATCGGGCATCGCGTCCAGAGTTTCAGTTGATAGGGGGATTAGCTCATCCATTGTCCACCATCCACGTTATAGCATTGGGCCACGATGTATTTGGCTTCATCAGTGGCGAGAAAAATGGCCATTCCGGTCAGATCATCCGGTCTGCCCATACGTCCAAACGGGACACTCTTTCCTACCTCGGCCTTTTTCTGACCGGGGGCCTTGCCTTCGTATTTCGCAAAGAACGCATCGACACCGTCCCAGTGGTCACCGTCGACCACGCCGGGTGCAATTGCGTTTACGTTGATGCCGTGTTCGATCAGGTTCAGACCCGCAGACTGGGTCAGGCTGATCACGGCGGCCTTGCTTGCACAGTAGACCGCGACAAGTGGTTCGCCGCGACGACCCGCTTGGCTGGCCATATTGATGATCTTGCCGTTGATCCCGGCGGCGATCATGTGCCGCGCGACCGCCTGAAGCGTAAACAGGGGGCCGGCGACGTTGATGCCAAAGGCGCGGTCATAGTCGGCACGCGTGATCTCGGTGATCGGAGCGGCAGTAAAGATCGCCGCGTTGTTGATCAGGATATCAATCTGGCCAAGCGCTTGAACGGCTTCGACAATCGCGCGGTCGATGCTTGCTTGATCGGTGACATCGAGTTGAATCGCAACCGCCGCATCGCCAAGAGCGTTTGCGGCCTCGCGCGCGCCATCCAAGTTGATGTCGGCAATCGCGACACGGACGCCTTCGTTGATGTACGCCTCGGCAAAGGCGCGCCCGATTCCTCGGGCGGCACCTGTTATCAGGGCTGTCTTTCCAGCCAGCCGTTTCATCCGGTCCGCAGCCCCGCGGCGTCGAACTTGTGCAGCTTGTCCATCTGAGGTGTCAGATAGATCGTGTCGCCGTGGCGGACCGGAATGTCTCCGGTAATCCGAACGGTGACCAGATCATCCAGCCCGGTTTCGTGCACGTGAATGAACGTGTCCGATCCGAGGTGCTCTGCTACGCCAACGACGCCTTTCCACATGCCTTCGGTAGTGCTGACATCGGTGTGTTCCGGGCGGATGCCGATAGAGTGCGCACCATGTTTTTCGGCTTCGGGACCGCTGAAGATGTTCATCTTTGGCGATCCGATGAAACCGGCGACAAAGACGTTGCGCGGGCTGTGGTACAATTCCAGCGGCGAGCCGACCTGTTCGATGATACCTGCACGCAGCACCACGATCTTGTCGGCCATGGTCATGGCCTCGACCTGATCGTGTGTCACGTAGATCATCGTGGTCTTCAGCCGTTCGTGCATTTCGCTGATTTCCAGCCGCATCCCGACACGCAGAGCCGCATCAAGGTTGGACAGGGGTTCGTCAAACAGGAACGCCGAAGGTTCGCGAACGATTGATCGCCCGATGGCAACCCGCTGACGCTGACCACCCGAAAGCTGGCCGGGCTTGCGGTCCAGATAGTCGGTCAGGTTCAGCGCTTTGGCTGCGGCTTCGATCCGCCGATTTTGCTCGTCTTCCGGCATCTTGGCCATTTTCATCGGAAAGGCGATGTTCTTGCGCACCGACATATGCGGATAAAGCGCATAGGATTGGAACACCATCGCCAGGCCGCGTTTGGCAGGGGGCACATTGGTCGCGTCCGTCCCATCAATCGCGATATGGCCGCTGGTCATATCCTCGAGGCCAGCAATCAGGCGCAGGAGGGTGGATTTACCGCAGCCCGAGGGGCCGACAAAGACCGTGAACTCGCCGTCTTCGATGGTCAGGTCAAGGGGTGGGATGACCTGAACGTCGCCGAAGGATTTGGTCACTTGGTTGAGTTGAATTTGTCCCATTGGTCAGTTTCCTTATTTCACAGCGCCGAAGGTCAGGCCGCTGACGAGTTGCTTCTGGCTGAACCAGCCAAGGATGAGGATCGGCGCAATGGCCATGGTCGAGGCCGCGCTCAGCTTTGCGTAGAACAGTCCTTCGGGACTAGAGTAGCTGGCGATGAAGGCCGTCAACGGAGCCGCCTTTGCCGCCGTCAGGTTCAGGGTCCAGAACGCTTCGTTCCAGGCCAGAATGACGTTCAGCAACAGGGTGGACGCGATGCCGGGAATAGCCATCGGAGTCAGCACATAAAGCACCTCTTCCTTGAGCGTCGCACCGTCCATCCGAGCAGCTTCCAGAATCTCACCCGGAATTTCCTTGAAGTAGGTGTAGAGCATCCAGACGATGATCGGCAGGTTAATCAGCATCAGAACAATCGTCAGCCCGAGGCGTGTATCCAGAAGCCCCATTTTGATGAAGATCAGGTAGATCGGATAAAGAACACCGACAGCTGGCAACATCTTGGTCGAGAGCATCCAGAGGAGGATGTCTTTGGTTCTCTTTGATGGAACAAACGCCATCGACCAGGCTGCGGGTACCGCGATGATGATGCCCAGAATGGTGGACCCGCCGGCGATTATGATCGAGTTCCACAAGAACCGGCCATAGTTGGACCGTTCCAGAACGTCGGCGTAGTTTTCCAGCGTCCAGTTGAAGGCCAGAAAGACCGGGGGATCGGCAATCGCCGTTGCTTCGGTTTTGAAGCTGGTGAGGATTGTCCAGAGGATCGGAAAGAAGATCAGCAGTCCGACAATCCATGCGGCTGTCGTATTGATGATCTTGCGTTGTGTTGTAACTCCACGTGCCATGATTGCCTCCTCACGCGTCGAGATTCTTGCCGACGATGCGCATCAGAAAGATGGCAACGATATTGGCGAGAATGATTGCATAGACACCACCGGCGGAACCAAGGCCCACGTTCTGGCTTTCGAGCACACGCTGATAGATCAGGTACGTCAGCGTACGGGTGCCGAACGAGCCCTGTGTGGTGACGAAGATTTCTGCAAAAATCGACAGCAGAAAGATCGACTGGATCAGAACCACAACAGTCACGGCGCGTCCAAGGTGCGGCAGAACGATGTATCCAAAACGGGCCAGCGGCGGGGCGCCGTCCATTTCCGAGGCTTCAAGCTGTTCGCCGTCCAACGACTGAATTGCAGTCAGCAGGATAAGGGTCGCAAAGGGAAGCCATTGCCAGGAAACGATCATGATAATCGACGTCATTGACGCCTCGCTAAGCCATTCCACTGGCTGGGCGCCGAAGAATTTCCATATGTGTGCAAAAAGTCCGTTCACCGGGTCCATGAACATGTTCTTCCAGACCAGCGCAGACACCGTCGGCATTACAAAGAAGGGCGCGATGACGAGAATGCGGACAACGCCCTGACCCCACATTGGCTGGTTTAGCAGGACCGCCAGCAAAACCCCGAAAACCACCGTGATGAGCAGCACGCCCCCCACAATCAACAGCGTCGCAAGGACAGAGGGCCAAAAGGCACTGGACGTAACAAACCGAACATAGTTGTCAAAACCAACCCACCCCAGATCGCCACCGCGGAGGGGAAGATATTTCTTGAAAGAAAAGAAGAGCGTCATGATCAGCGGGACGAGCATCCATCCCAAGAGTAGGACAACAGCCGGAGCCATCATGAGCCTTGCTGCTGATCGAGAATGTTGGGTTGCCATTGGGCACACCTCCTCTGTTAGCTGCCAAAGTGCAGCCGTCGGCAGAATGTGAATGTGGAAATTCATAATGCACAAAGGGGACGTACTTGTCGCCCCCTTTGCGTTGGAAGGGCGGGGCTTAGTAGCCTGCAGCTTCCATTTCGTCGACGGTCAGAGCCTGTGCTTTTTCAAGCGCTTCCTCGACCGATTGCTGGCCTGCCAGAGCCGCAGAGATTTCCTGACCGACCTGCGTCGCAATGCCTGCGAACTCGGGGATGGCCACGAACTGAACGCCAGTATAGGGGACCGGCTGGATCGAAGGCGCGTTCGGATCGGCCTCGTTGATCGACTTCAGCGTCATCTCGGCAAACGGAACCTTGGCGTAATCGGCATTTTCATACAGGGATGTACGTGTGCCCGGAGGTACGTTTGCCCAACCTTCGTTCTCGGCGACAAGTGCGGTGTATTCCTTGCTTGTTGCCCAGGTCACGAATTTCTTGGCGGCTTCGGTTGCATCTGAACCGGCGGGGATCGCCAGCGACCATGCCCAGAGCCAGTTGCCGCGCTTGCCAAGCCCATTGTCGGGTGCCAGCGCAAATCCAACCTTGTCAGCAACAGTCGAGTCGGTGGGGTTGGTGACAAAGGACGCCGCGACGGTGGCGTCGATCCACATGCCGCATTTGCCCTGCTGGAACAGCGACAGGTTTTCGTTGAAACCGTTGGTTGACGCGCCCGGAGGACCGTAGTTGTTCATCAGGTCCATGTAATAGTTGACGGTCGAGGCCCACTCTTCGCTGTCCAGCTGGGCGGTCCAGTTTTCGTCGAACCAGCGGGCGCCGAACGAGTTGGACATTGCCGTCAGGAACGCCATGTTTTCGCCCCAACCGGCCTTGCCGCGCAGGCAGATGCCGTAGATTTCGTTTTCCTTGTCGGTCATGGCTTCGGCAGCGGCCTTGATGTCATCCCAAGTCGGTGCTTCGGGCATTTCCAGACCGGCTTGCTCCATCAGGTCGGTGCGATACATGACCATGGAACTTTCGCCGTAAAACGGCGCGGCATACAATTCACCATCAACGGTCAGGCCGCCACGGATTGCGGGCAGGATATCATCCGCGTCCCATTCTGCGGGCAGATCATTGAGCGAAACCAGCCAGTCTTGGGCGGCCCAGATCGGAACTTCGTAGGTGCCGATGGTCATGACATCAAACTGACCGCCATTGGCGGCGATGTCTTGGGTGACGCGCTGACGCAGTACGTTTTCTTCGAGCGTGACCCATTCCAGCGTGATGTCTGGGTTTGCGGCGGTGAAATCGTCTGCGAGCCCCTGCATGCGCACCATGTCGCCGTTGTTGACGGTGGCGATTGTCACCGTGGTTTGAGCAGATGCACCAAACGCTGTCGCGCAGGTCAACGCCGTTGCCGTCAAAAGTGAGTTTCTTAGAGACATTCTGGGTCCTCCCCCATTTAGTTTGTCCATCATTGGTAGCGCTATCTGATCGGTCAAGTCAATTAAATTATTTACGCGCGTAAATAAATTGGCATTCCCTTTTGTATCAGACCCTTAAGCGGAGTTGCGCATAATGAGCTTGCCATCCAGCAGGGTTTCGCGCCGTTCAGAAGCTGTTTCTGACGATTCGATCATTGTAAAAAGCGTCTGTGCTGCGCGTGTCGCGATTTCCGAATAATCCTGCGCAATGGTTGTGAGTGACGGGCAAGTATAGCGGGAATACGGATGATCATCATGTCCAGCGATGCGCAGGTCGCAGCCTGACCCATGTCCGATCCGCAGGCCTAAACTGTAGGCTGCCGACAGCATTCCGATTGCCAGGCGATCATTGCTGCAGAGCACGGTGTCAGTTGGAAAGACCTTCTGGGACAGCATCCTGCCCCCTTCGGCACTGCCAATCTCTTCAAATCCCCATCCAGTGCCTTCGGCTTGGAAGATATGTGCCGGAAAGCCGTGTCTTTCCATGCTTTCAAGGTATGCATGACGTCGTTTGAATGCATTGGGGTTCAGGGGTGACTTCATTTCAAACAGGCAGGGTGGTTGACCACTCCGGCAAAGGTATTCGACCATTAGGTCCATGCTTTGGGTGTTGTCGGTGCCAACGAACGCTTCGCCTACCCCGTCAATGTTTGCGTCAAAGAGCACCACGGGCACGTCTTTTGCGAATTTGTCGACAACACTGACATCAGATACCCGTCCGAATGGGGCCAGCAGCACGCCGGCTGGTTTGAGCGAGCGGAGCAAGTTCAGATTGCTCACCTCCAGCGTGGGCCGACCATGCGAACTCAGCACGATAGGGCTGTAGCCAGCGTCGTGGCAGGCCAGTTCCACCTCGCGGCCGATTTCGGAAAAGAAAGGGTCGGCGAGATTGGGAACCACGATTCCGATGTTTCTGGTTTTCCGGCGATTCTGGTTCACCGCGTAGATGTTCGGGCTGTAATCATACTTTGCGATCGCTTGCTCGATCTTGTCGCGCGTTGATCGCTTAACACTGTCGGGGTCATTGAAGAATTTGGATAATGTCGGACGCGATACGCCGCAGACCGTCGAGAACTCATCCATGTTTCGGATCTTCTGTTTGGTCATTTTTTTGGCTCTACATTTTATCGCGAGTAAATAATTTTTTTTACTTTACAATTTTTTGGTGCGGGCGGTCAATCCGGTTGGGTTGTGTCCTTGGAAAGAACTTGTTCCTACATGTCCTTCATCAGGCGCAGCGCGTCATAAATCGCAGCGTGCGTGTTACGCGCAGAAACCGCATCCCCGATACGGAACAACTTGAACCCGCTATCAGGGTTTTTGCACACGGTTTGGGGAATGCCGGCGATCAATGCGTCATGATCCACCATGCCGAGGTTGCTGCTGTGGGGTTTGAGTTCGTGATACAGGTCATCCATCGGCAGTGTGCCGTAGTTCACCACCACCTGATCGTATTCAGCACGATAGGTGTGGTCACTGTAATCCGTACCGATGGTTGCGGTGAGGGTGTTGCCGGTTCGCTCTACTTCGAGCAGACGACGCGTGACTGTGAATGTCACCTCCTTGTCCTGCAGTGATCGCATATAGGGCACAAGATTCATTGCCATGATATCCGGTGCAAAGACGCGGTCTGGCGTCATCACTTCGACCCGCGCCCCGGCTTTGGCGGCGACTTCGGCGGATTGCAACGCTGGATGATCGCCGCTCTCGTCATAGATCAGGATATTCTCTGCCGGTTTCACGTCGCCTGCGATGATATCCCACGTGGAGATGACGTGATCGGCATCCTTGCCGGTTTCGAACAGTTCCGTATTGGGCAAGCCGCCTGTTGCGATCAGGACAATATCGGGGTTCAGCGCGGTCACATCGTCAGCCTCGGCCCAAGTGTTAAAGTGGAACACGACGTTGCGCGCGGCGCATTGCGACATGCGCCAGTCGATGATGGACAGCATTTCGCGTCGGCGCGGGCTTTGCGCGGCAAGGCGGAGCTGGCCGCCTGGATCAGGCTGGGCCTCGTACACGACAACCTCGTGTCCGCGTTCGGCGGCGACGCGCGCGGCTTCAAGCCCAGCGGGGCCTGCGCCGACGATGACGACCTTGCGTGGGGTTTCAGCGGGCGCAATGGTATGCGGCATCGTGCGTTCGCGACCAGTGGCCGCGTTGTGGATGCAGAGCGCGTCCGCGGCCTGATAGATGCGATCAAGGCAATAGGTGGCCCCGACGCAAGGGCGAATGTCGTCTTCGCGCCCCTCGATGATCTTGTTGACGATATGCGGGTCCGCCATGTGTGCGCGGGTCATACCCACCATATCCAAAAGGCCTGCGGCCACCGCATGTCGGGCGGTGGCAACATCGGGTATCCGTGCCGCGTGAAACGTTGGCATGCCGATAGTCTTTCTCACCTCACCTGCAAAATCGAGATGCGGGGCGCTGGCCATGCCCTGGACCGGGATGACATCGGTCATTGCGGGATCGGTGTGTATGCGACCGCGAATGACGTTCAGAAAGTCGAGTTGTCCGGTTGCCTTTAACCGGCGCGAAATCTCGAGCCCTTCGTCGGCAGAGATCCCGCCTGTGTGCGTTTCGTCCGCCGTATAGCGGAAGCCGACGATGAATTCGTCTCCGACCCGATCACGGATTGCAGAAAGAACCTCAAGAGGGAAACGCATTCGCGTATCAAGCGTGTCCGCACCATAGGCCCCGTCAAGGTCATTGGTAAGCGGAGACCAGAACTGATCGAGCAGGTGGCCATAGACCTCTAGTTCGATCCCATCCATGCCGCCCGCCTTCATCCGTTCGGCGGCATCTGCGAAATCTTTTATGATCCGCTCGATATCCCAGTCTTCAATCAGTTTCGGAAACGCGCGGTGCGCAGGTTCGCGGTGGCGCGAGGACGAGACGGATGGCAGCCAATCGCCCTTGTTCCATCCGGTGCGTCGGCCCAGATGCGTCAACTGGATCATCACAGCACAGCCATGGGCATGACACGCATCGGTCAGGTTCTTGATCCACGGAACCACTTCGTCCTTGTAGGCCAGGATGTTGTTGAACGATGGAGGGCTGTCCTTCGATACGACGGCAGACCCCGCCGTCATCGCCAATGCGACTCCGCCCTTTGCCCGTTCTTCGTGATAGGCACGATACCGGTCCTTGGGCATCCCATCTTCGGGATAGGCGGGTTCATGACTCGTCGTCATGATCCTGTTCTTTAATGTCAGGTGCTTGAGTTGATAGGGCTGCAACAGTGGATCATTGGACATCGACAGGGTCTCGCAATCTGGATTTGATACGCTTGGACGGCGATTCAGGTATGAGCGCGACAAGCCTTGTTGGCAAGAAATGGCAACCTGCCGATGATCCGCTCGACCAGCGAATGCGGGCTCAAATCCCGATCTTGCGCGATCCTCTACGCCTTTGGTGGCGGTTGACCTCTGTGGCGCGTGTGGAATTCTGCACACGCGCAGACCGCACATCTGCAATGGCTCATCGGCTTGGCTCATGGTTCCCCGAACGGGGCCAAGCCGATGAGCCACTTTGATTTATCCACTGGGAGAGGATCTACATGAAACGATTTTTTGCATTCGCATGCGCGGCAGCGCTGATTGGCGGGCCAGCCATGGCACATGAATTTGGCTTTGCCGGCATCCTGTCAAAGTCAAACAAGGAAGACCTGCCCGAACTGACCCTGTCCGTGGGCAAGCCGATTGCCGAAGGCCCGCTGATGCTGAAGTCAGGCACGGCCTATGAAATAGAGATCGAAGCGGATGGAACTGGCGAACTGGCGCTCGAAGGGGCCGGGTTCTTTCGGGCGATCTGGGTCAACGAAGTGGTTGTGAACGGGCTGGAAATCCGCCCTTATGGCATCGACAGTCTGGAATTTGACCAAGCCGGCACGATGGAAATCGAATTCGTCGCAATCAAACCCGGACGCTATGAACTGAAACAGCCAGGGTCCACCGGTGAAAGTCAGCGGGTCGAAATCATCATCGAATAGTCCGGAATGAGCATGCTCACCGTTCAGGACGTGTCCTATAGCTATGCGGCCAAGAGAGCGCTTGATCATGTTTCCTTTGACCTGAGTGCGGGGCGATTTTGCGCCCTGCTGGGGCCGAACGGCGCGGGCAAATCGACGTTGTTTTCCCTGATGACCCGGCTCTTGGTGACGCGTGATGGCGCGATTTCGGTCGCGGGTCATGATCTCGCCCAGAACCCTCGTGCGGCGTTGGCGCAGATCGGAGTGGTCTTTCAACAGCAGACGCTCGATCTCGATATGACCGTGCTGCAGAACCTTCGCTATTTCGCAGCACTTCAGGGGCTGTCCGGTTCATCGGCGCAGCACAGCATCGACGCCGCGCTTGACCGACTGGATATGCGCGAACGGGCCAGAGAAAAGGCGCGCGCGTTGAACGGCGGGCATCGGCGCCGGATGGAAATTGCCCGTGCGCTGATTCATGACCCCAAGGTGCTGATGCTGGACGAACCAACCGTCGGGTTGGACACAGGCAGCCGTCAGGCGATCACCGCGCATGTGCATGATCTGGCGGATTCTGGTCTGCTGGTATTCTGGGCGACACATCTGGTTGATGAGATCCGGGAACAGGACGATATTGTGGTGCTGCATCAGGGGCGCGTTCTGCGCCATGATACGGCATCTGCCATTGCCGGGGGCGGACAGCTTATAGATGCGTTCATTGATATGACCGCGCCGAAAGAACCTGCGTGATGCGCTGGCTTGTCGCCCTCCGCGCCATCGTGTTTCGCGAGGCCATGCGCTTTGTCAATCAACGCAGCCGGTTCATTGCGGCGCTGGTGCGGCCACTCGTGTGGTTGATCGTGTTTGCCGCCGGGTTCCGCGCTGCGCTGGGCCTGTCGATCATCCCACCTTACCAGACCTATATCACCTACGAGGTCTATATCGTTCCCGGCCTCTGCGGCATGATCCAGTTGTTCAATGGGATGCAGTCATCGCTATCGCTGGTCTATGACCGTGAGATGGGATCCATGCGCCTGTTGCTGACGAGTCCGCTACCGCGCTGGTGGCTCTTGTTTTCGAAACTGATGGCCGGGGTCGCGGTGTCGATCCTGCAGGTCTATGTCTTTCTGGCCATTGCGGCCGCGTTTGGCATCACAATGCCGCTGATGGGCTATGTCTATGCCTTTCCGGCGCTGGTGATCAGCGGTCTGATGCTGGGTGCGTTGGGGTTGCTGATTTCCTCGACAATCCGGCAACTGGAGAATTTTGCCGGAGTGATGAACTTTGTGATCTTTCCGATGTTCTTCATGTCCAGCGCGCTTTACCCGCTTTGGCGCATGGCCGAAAGTTCGCCTCTGCTGCGTGATATCTGTGCCGTCAACCCATTCACCCATGCCGTCGAACTGATCCGTTTTGCACTCTATGAGAGCGTGAACGGCATGGCGTTGCTGTGGGTTGTACTGGCCTTTGCGATCTTTATGGCGGGCAGCCTTATCGGATATGATCCTGCCCGGGGCATGGTTCGCAAGGGGCGGGGGCCGACGGGCTAAGCGACTTCTGGCACGCGCGCGACATAGCCATGCACCATCTCGGACATGTTGTGCAGCTTGAGCGGACCAAGTTCTTCCATGTCCTCGCGCGCACCGGCGACATCACGGGTCACCACGATACCATGGCCTTTGCGCTTGGCGTAATCATTCAGGCGCGCGGCCAGATTGGCGGCCTGGCCGATGACCGTGAAATCCAGACGTTCTCTTGAGCCGACATTGCCATAGGTCACGCGACCAAAGGCGATCCCGATGGAGCATTCGTATTGATGCGTGGAGTCAGGAACTTCCCTGTCGGCGGAATGCTCGACGATGGCCCGCGCGGCCTTCAGCGCCTGCGAGCACGCCATCTTGGCATCATCGCCTGCCGGAAACACCGCAAGCACGGCGTCACCGATAAACTTGAGAACCTCGCCGCCGTGATCGTGGATGATCGTCGACGTGGTTTCAAAGAACTGATTGAGCAGCGCGATATACGCGGCGCGATCCAATGTCTCGGCCAACCGGGTCGAGTCGTGCAGATCACAGAACATGATCGCCGCATCAATCTCGTCACCGTCGCCGCGCCGGATTTCTCCGCCCAAAACGCGCGCACCCGTGCGCTTGCCGACATAGGTTTCCAACAACGACTGCGCGTTCTCTTTCTGCATGAAAACTTCGTAAAATCGGCTGATCACTGCAGAACATTCAAACACCAACCCTAGATTGGCGGTATTGAATCCATCCGGATGATCGCTCGTGAGGGTTAGTACATTCCTGCGCCCATCAGAAAACAACATCGGCATAGCCACATAATCCGTCGCCCCCTTGGCCCGCAAATCCTCGATAATCGGAAAGCTGTTACCGGGCACATCCGTGCAAAGTCGTTGCCGAATTCCGCCAAGACCGCTCGACACATGGCGCAATGGGCTGTTCAGATAGTTGGGGTGATCATGGATTTCATAGGAGGGTGCGTAAACGCTGACCTCCTTGACGCCTTTTTCCCAAATATAGTTCTTGCCCGCGATCAGCGGATGCAGCGACCAGAGCATCACGCTCAGACGGGAAAGGTGCACGCCGTGCTCCCGTAGCTTGAGCGAAAGCGCGGCGGTGAATTCCTCGGGGGTCTTGATGTATGCCGCTTCGCGCAGCAACCAGTCAACCACGGGGCCGCTGATGTGGCCGGAATTATTGTCGCAGAGGGTGCTTTCGCCAAGATCCATGTCGGTGACGACATCGGGCTTGAATGCGTAATGTCCTTGAATGGCGCGACTCTCTGGCAAGGCTGCCTGATAGGACCAGACAGCGTTGGCGAGGTGCTCATCCGGAAGGTCCAGATCGCGGTAGCTGGCGGTGCCCTTGAACGGGCAAAATGTCTGAAGATTGGTCAGGTCACTCATCGGGGCAACGATGTCTTTCTGTGGGAAATAGATGGTGGGCGCCAGGCGGGTTTCATACATGACCACAGCTTGGTCGCTGCTGGCGAGCATTCTGCCGTTTCGACTGGCGGTAACGCGCCCTATCAGCGGCTCGGTGTGAATGCGATAACGATTTGTCATGAATGGTCCTGCGCTCGGGGCATTGGTCAAAATGGGGCCGCCTGCGGTGCATTCCAAGACCTTGACCCGCCTTTGTCGCCCAAGGAGCCACGAGTCGTGGCTCAGATCATCTGGATCACATCCTTTTCGATGGACAGCATATAGCCCCGTTTCGTGATGTTCTTGACCAGCAACGCGCTGACCATCTGGTTGCCCAGCGTATCACGAAGCCGTTTGATTCGCGTCGCACCCGCCGCTTCGTCACAATCGGCTGCATCACGCCCGGAAATCACCGCTTCGATCTCGGCTCCGGACAGCACGTCATCGTCCAGTCGTGCCTCTGCCAATACCGCCAGTGTTTCCATCGCAGCCGCCGTCAGTTTGAAGTCGAGATTATTGAGATAGACGGTGTTTTCTTCGCGGCTGATCAGCAGGGAATTGACCTGAATCCCGGTGCGCTCGATCTGTGCCATGCGCCGGTTCAGCGTGACCAGCATCACCAGAAATACCAGTGCCGCGATCAACAGCGCCGTGGCAAAGATCAGCAATACAAAGATGACGGTCCGGTAGCTGGCCAACGTATCCGAGAACGCCGTGCCCGACTGCGCAAGGATCTCCAGCAGTTTGATTTCGGCCTGCGTGGTCAGATCATTTTCGACAAAGAGCCGTTCGACACGTGCATTAAAGGCATTGGCGTCCGGCAGCGTCAGAAACAGAAACGCCCCGGCAATCACAAGGACGGCGACAATCGCCGCGATCCCGAACGCCACGATCCGGGTGCCGGAGCGGCGGGTGTCAGAAACGGAGATAGTAGGGTCCGGCATTGGCCTTCCTTTCCTCAAGCCCGTCGGGACCGAACACCGACAACACGTTCAACAACGTCCAGCCGTTCTGGGCCAGCCGCGCGGACAATTCGGATTTTGCCGCCCCTTTGTCGCAGGCACCGGACAACTGCATGACGCCGTAATGCAGGCGGAGGGGGCTGTCCTGTTTGGCCTTGTAGTCGGCATAGCAGTCAGCGGCGCGGGCTGTTCCGGGTGCAGCAAAAAGTAGGCTCAGCGCCAGGATGTGAGCGAGATGTTTCATGACTGCACGATGCGCCGAGGCGGGCGGATATTCAATAACCACAGGTATTTGGCGCGGTGATATTCGATAACATCCCGGCGATATTGCCTGTCTGGCCGCCCTCGGCCGACGGTCGGGTCATCGCCTGATCATGCAGATCGGGTTGCACAGAACGCTACTTGAAAGGACCCGACCCATGAACCGCAATTTTATCGCCCTGATTGTTTCCACTGCCATTTGTATCACCAGCCTGTCGGCAATGCCCGCCCGCGCCAGCGAAAACGGCACGGCCCGTGCGATTACCGGTCTTGCCGCCCTCGCCATTCTGGGGATCGCGATTCATAATGCGCGTGATAAACACGATGCCCCCACCGTTTCGCGCGCGGCCCCGCCGCCAACCAATCACTCGGTTCGTCCGCGCCCTCTGCCGCAACGGGCGGCACGCTATAACTTGCCGGGGAAATGCCTGAGCAATCAAAATCTGCATGGTGGCCCGTCGCGGTTGCTGGGGCTGCAATGCCTGAAAAGCAACTATCGTTTTACATCGCAGTTGCCCCAGGCCTGCCGCCTGCGGTTCGATGGTCGCAACATCTCCCGCACCGGGTACGAGCCGCTGTGCCTGCGTGAGCACGGGTATCGGATCGTCAACAAGTAGCGCTTCTGCTGCGTTGGCGTTAGAGCAGCACGCCTGACTGCTTTGGCCCAACGCAGTAAAGTGGCTTTCCACTTGCAATGCTGGAGGGATCGGGTCAGCACATCCTGATGAGCATACCTGATGACAGTCTGGAACAGGCCGCGCGCAAGCGTGGCCATCTTCGTATCGCGGGCGTTGACGAGGTCGGGCGCGGCCCGCTCGCAGGTCCTGTCACCGCAGCGGCGGTGGTGCTGGACATGGCGGTGGTTCCGCCGGGGCTGAACGACTCCAAGAAACTCTCTGCCAAGGCGCGCGCCCTGCTTGATGCGGAACTGCACCGCGTTGCCGAAGTCAGCATTGCTCATGCCAGCGTGGAGGAGATCGACCAGATCAACATTCTGCGCGCCAGCCATCTCGCGATGGAGCGGGCGGTCGCGGGGCTGTCGCCGGCACCGGACTTTCTGCTGATTGATGGCAACATGATCCCCCGTGGACTGTCCATTCCGGCAGAGGCGGTGATCAAGGGTGACGCCCGTTCCGTGTCGATTGCGGCCGCGTCGATAGTTGCCAAAATATCGCGCGATCGCATCATGGTGGATTTGGCGCAACAGCATCCGGGCTACGGCTGGGAGACCAACGCCGGATACCCGTCAAAAAGACACAGAGAGGCGCTTCAAAATCTTGGTGTAACCCCACACCATAGACGTTCGTTCAAGCCGGTACACAATATCTTGTATCAAGATAAATCTATAAGTCACTGATTCAAAAAAAGAAATTGACGGCGAATCGCCTTTGACTCATCCTTGCCTCAACCACAGAGCGCACAAAGCGCCACGGACAGAGGCAGACAATGACCAAGACCGATACCAGGGGCGCTGCGGCGCTCCCACTGAACACGATCATGGATGGCGATTGCGTCGAGGCGATGAACAGCCTGCCTGAGGCGTCTGTCGACCTGATCTTTGCGGACCCGCCCTACAACCTGCAACTTCGCGGCGACCTTCACCGGCCCGACAACAGCCAGGTGGATGCGGTAGACGATCACTGGGATCAGTTTTCGTCATTTGCCGCCTACGACAAGTTCACTCGCGAATGGCTCGCTGCGGCCCGCCGCATTCTTAAGCCGAACGGCGCAATCTGGGTGATTGGCAGTTATCACAACATCTTTCGTGTCGGAGCGGCGCTGCAGGACGCGGGTTATTGGGTGCTGAATGATGTGGTTTGGCGCAAGTCCAACCCCATGCCGAATTTCCGTGGCAAGCGCTTTACCAACGCGCATGAGACGATGATCTGGGCCAGCCGCGACGAGGGTGCGAAATACACGTTCAACTACGAGGCGCTGAAATCGCTGAACGAAGGCATCCAGATGCGCAGTGACTGGGTGCTGCCGATCTGTACCGGGCATGAACGCCTCAAGGATGACAACGGCGACAAGGCACATCCGACGCAGAAACCCGAAAGCCTGCTGCACAGGGTGCTTGTCGGAACGACCAAGCCCGGCGATGTCGTGCTTGATCCGTTCTTTGGAACCGGCACAACCGGTGCCGTCGCCAAGATGCTGGGCCGGGACTTTATCGGGATCGAACGCGAGGCGGCCTATCGCAAGGTTGCAGAAAAGCGCATCGCCAAGGTTCGCAAGTTTGATCGCGAGGCCCTGCAGGTCAGCGCCAGCAAACGCGCCGAGCCGCGCGTTCCCTTTGGCCAGCTTGTCGAACGCGGAATGCTGCGCCCCGGAGAAGAATTGTTTTCGATGAACAAGCGTCACAAGGTCAAGGTCCGTGCCGACGGCACCCTGATCGGCGGCGATGTCAAAGGATCGATCCATCAGGTCGGAGCCGCGCTGGAAGGCGCCCCGAGCTGCAATGGCTGGACCTACTGGTGCTTTAAGCGCGATGGCAAGACGGTGCCAATCGACGTTCTGCGCCAGCAGATTCGCGCCGAAATGCAGAACTGACCCACCGAAATTCAGAGCTACCGCCGGTGCCTGTGGCCTGTCATGGGGCACCTGACTTGCCCCGCCTTATGGCGGGGCTCTTTTCGTTTGGCGGGTTTCAGGCTCTAGTTGTTACAACTCATGGCACATCGCCTTAACATGGGCGAACACCAATCGGAGTGAGTCCCGTCATGACAGCCACTGACCCGAGCCTGCCGGATTTCACGGATGCCGATCTGCCCCCGGGCGCGACACATGCCGAGATCGCGGCCAATCGTTTTACCGAGGCGACTCTGGAGAGGCACAAACGCGAGGGGCTGGAACTGGCCGTTCGGGCGCGCTGGATTGCGCTTGCGGTCATCGCGGTCATGTTGCCGTTCCTGAATTTCAGCTTTGAGATGATCTATTACGAATTGTTGCTTGCGGCGTTGGCGATCACCGGCTGGGCGCAACGGCGTATCGGTCGTGTCGGGCGATCGCCCGTCGAGTTGGTTCTGTTGTTCATAGAATTGCTCGTCATGACGATCGTACTGGCACTGCCGAACCCGCTGGACCAAAGCGGATGGCCAGCCGCGATGGTCTATCGTTTCGGGGCTTTCAGCTTTTTCTTCGTCATTCTCGCCGCAGGGACACTGGCCTATTCCTGGCGGACAATCATGGCGATTGGCAACTGGACAGCAATAATGTGGTTGATCGCGCTTGGGCTTGTCTGGTGGTTTGGCAAGACCGACCCGGCACTGACGGCGGCGGCGCAGGAAGCGTTTGGGCACGATACAAAAATGGCACACCTCCTTGATCCCAACAGTATTGATTTCGGGATGCGGATACAGGAAATTATCGTGTTTCTGATCGTCTCTTTTACCTTGGCGGTATCGGTGCGGCGTTTCAATCGGTTGCTTTTGAACAATGCCGCGCTGGAACGTGAACGGACCAATCTCTCGCGGTATTTCTCGCCAAATGTCGTCGAAGAATTGTCACACAACGACGACCCGCTCAAACAGATACGCAGCCATGATGTTGCTGTTCTGTTCGTGGACATCGTGGGGTTCACGGCCTATGCCGCCACCCGCTCTCCACGACAATTGATCGAGACGTTGCGCGCCTTTCATTCGCGTATGGAAACCGAGGTTTTCCGCCATCAAGGGACGCTGGACAAGTATTTGGGTGACGGACTCATGGCCACATTCGGCACGCCATTGCCCGGAGATCGCGATGCCAGTAACGCCCTTGAGTGTGCCAATAGCATGATCAAGGCCGTAGACAGGTGGAATGCTGAACGCACGGCGCAGGGTGAATCGCCGATAAAGGTCAGCTTTGGCTTGCATTATGGGCCTGTTGTGCTGGGCGATGTCGGGGCGAACAGACTTGAATTCGCGGTGGTCGGGAACACGGTCAACATCGCCAGCCGGCTCGAAGCGATGAGCCGCGATCTATCTGTGCGGCTGGTCATGAGCGATGCGATGCATGCACGGGTTCAGGCGGAGTCCGGAGTTGATGCCCCCATACTGGCTGCGCAACGGCGTATTGAAGATCAATCCATTCGGGGTGTCGATGGCCACGCGCCTCTGTGGGTTTCCGAGTGAGGTAACGCTGTCGCCAGGTATCAGCGCAGCGACCGTCCTTTTTTGATCGCGTCGGTCCCGAATTTCTCGCGGATCGCATCGGTGGCGCGTTCGGCGCTGCTGCGTTGTCTGGCTCCGGGGTCCAGCAGATCGCCCGATTTGTCGGCCTCGGTTTCCGGCACCAGATCGCTCAGCCCGCAGCCCAGCAGACGAAACGGGCCTTGATCCATCGTCTGATCAAAGAGAGCCCGTGCGGTGCGATAGATCGTGTCTGCCATCTGTGTTGCGTCGCGCAGGGATTGGCGACGTGTCAGGCTGCTGTGATCAGAGCGTTTCAGTTTGAGCGTCACGACCCGCCCGGCAATGCGTTTCGCCTTGGCGCGATCTGACACCTTTTCGGCCATGCGCCACAGGTGGCCATCCAGAAGGTCGGGATCACCCGTGTCTTCAAAGAACGTGGTTTCGTTGCTGATTGATTTGACCGGCTCATGTGCAGACACGCGCCGACGATCTTGACCCCGCGCCAGATGCCACAACCTGTCCCCCATCGCGCCGAACCGGGCCGAAAGCGCGGCGCGGTCCCATCGCAGCAGGTCCGAAAACGTCCGAATCCCCGCCTTGTCCAGCGATGCCTGTGCCGCGGGACCGATGCCCCAGATCAGCCGCACTGGCTTGTCGTGCAGAAAGCTTGCGGTTTCGGCCTCGCCGATCACCGAAAAGCCGCGCGGCTTGTCAAGGTCAGAGGCAACTTTGGCCAGAAACTTGTTGTGCGACAGCCCGATCGACCCGGTGAGGCCCAACTCGTCTTTCATCCGCTTTATCAGGCGCGCGAGCATGACGGCAGGCGGCGCACCGTGCAAGCGGGTGGTGCCGGTGAGGTCAAGGAAGGCTTCGTCAAGTGACAATGGTTGAATTGCCGGAGTCAGTTCTTCCATCATCGCGCGAATCTGGCGGCTGGCCTCGACATAGGCGTTCATCCGGGGCTTGATGACCACCGCTTCCGGGCACAGCTTTAGCGCCTTAAACATCGGCATCGCAGAATGCACGCCGCGTATGCGCGCAACGTAACAAGCCGTGGATACGACCCCCCGGCGACCACCGCCGATAATCACCGGCTTATCCGCAAGAGCGGGGTTGTCGCGCTTTTCAACCGACGCATAAAAGGCGTCGCAATCCATATGCGCAATGCTGAGATCAAAGAGTTCCGGGTGCCGCAGCATGCGCGGGCTGCCGCATTTTGCACATCGGGTCGCTTCTTTTTGCGCCCTGTGCATGCAATCCCGGCAAAGTGAGGGCATGTGAGAGATGTCCGTTTCACAATTCGTTACTATATCTGCACATAGTACAGCAGGACGCATTGCGGCGTCAGCGCAATTCTCGGAGGCGATACCCGGATAATGGAGTTTTCTGGTGCCAAGTTAGCCCTGTTTTTGGGCGATGACCTTTTGGTGATCCGTCGGGATGATCGGCCTGACATCCCGTGGCCGGATCATTGGGACCTGCCCGGTGGCGGGCGTGAAGGACTGGAATCCGCCGCGCAATGTGCGCTGCGCGAAACCTTTGAAGAGGTCGGGCTGACCTTGCAGGAGCGTGATCTGGTTTGGGCGCGTCACTACCAGCGACCGCACGGGACGGTGTGGTTCTTTGCGGCGCACCAGCCGCGACAAATGCAGGACAAGATCGAATTTGGCGACGAAGGGCAGGGGTGGAGCCTGATGCCGCCACAAGTCTATTGCGACCATCCGCTTGCGGTGCCGCATTTCGCCGTACAGCTTCGCAGTTACTTGGCTGAGAGCGCTGGTTAACCATCTTTTCAAGAAAGACCCCCCGCTGCTGAGGCGGGGGGAGGTAACGAACCACAGGAAGAAAAGGTTCGTTGGGGAGTAACCGTTGACCTAGCGTCACCCAAAATCCCCGAATTTGAAAGTCCGGAATACCAGACTGGCCAAATACACCTTCAGGATGTGCTTTTGCGGGCACAGGCGGCGAAGCTGCCTACCCCCGGTTGGGAAGGGTCGCTTGTGGGCTGCCCATCTCTGCGAGGATCGCCTCGGCAGCCGCCTTTGGATCCTCTGATGTCCAGACTGGACGACCCACCACGATGTGATCAGCCCCATCAGCGATGGCCGTTGCCGGCGTAGCGACACGCTTTTGATCACCCAGTGCAGCGCCGCTCGGACGGACGCCGGGTGTCACAACCAGACGGCCCTCTGCCTCTGGCAAGGCGCGGATCGCTGCGGCTTCTTGGGGGCTGGCGATAACTCCATCGGCTCCGGCCTCCAGCGCCCGCGCGGCACGCTGGACCACCAGATCAGACACATTGCCTGCGACGATCATCCCGTCATCCAGATCGGCGCGATCCAGCGAGGTCAGGATCGTCACGCCCAGAATTTTCAGATCACTTCCCGCCGCGCCTTCCTTGGCTGCGCGCACCACATGTGGGTCGCCGTGCACGGTGAGGAAATCCAGATCGAATTGCGCCAGCCCGCGCACGGCTGCTTCGACCGTGGCGCCGATGTCAAACAGCTTCATGTCCAGAAAGATGCGCTTGCCGTGTTCCTGTTTCAGCTCATTCGCCAAGGCTAAGCCTCCGCCGGTCAGCATCCCCAAGCCAATCTTGTAGAAATTGACCGCATCGCCAATCTTCTGGGTCAATTCGAGCCCCTGCAACGCATTGGGGACATCAAGAGCTACGATCAGGCGGTCATCGGACATTGCAGACTCCGTTTTTTCTGGGTCGCGCCTGTCTATGGCGCTTGGGTACTCAGAGCAAGGGGATCACGCCCTCGATAAAATCGTGCCGTTGACAGGCTTGGATCGTGAATTGAGTTGGATCAAAGTGCATTGATATCGACAGGAATAATCATCTTCTCAGGGGTTGAACGCGCCGCCGCATTCCCCAAATTGAATGCGAGGCCCATCGAGTGGCGTGCTGCAAAGCAGGCGCAACTCAGCGAGGGCGCTTTGAAAAGGAGAGAAAGATGGACTTAAACAAGTTCACTGAGCGTGCACGTGGATTCGTGCAGGCAGCGCAGACCATTGCTCTGCGCGAGGGGCATCAAAGGCTCGCCCCCGAACATATTCTCAAGGCATTGATGGATGATGATCAGGGGCTGGCAAGCAACTTGATTACTCGGTCCGGGGGCAACCCGGCGCGCGTAGTCGAGGCCGTGGACCTGGCGGTTTCAAAAATCCCGCAGGTCAGCGGAGATGCGAGCCAGATTTACATGGATGGCACCACCGGCAAGGTCCTGGCCGAAGCCGAAGCGATTGCCACCAAGGCGGGCGACAGCTTTGTGCCGGTCGAGCGGATGCTGATGGCGCTGTGCATGGTCAAATCCAAGGCCAAGGACGCGTTGGACGCTGGCGACGTCACCGCGCAAAAACTGAATGAAGCGATCAACGACATCCGTAAGGGGCGGACGGCAGATAGCGCCACCGCCGAAGAGGGTTACGATGCACTCAAGAAATACGCGCGCGATCTGACCGAGGCGGCCAGCGAGGGCAAGATTGACCCTATTATTGGCCGCGACGAGGAAATTCGTCGCGCGATGCAGGTGCTCAGCCGTCGGACCAAAAACAATCCTGTGCTGATCGGGGAACCCGGCGTGGGTAAGACCGCGATCGCCGAGGGTATGGCGCTGCGCATCATCAATGGTGACGTGCCGGAATCCCTGCGCGACAAGAAATTGTTGGCGCTGGACATGGGCGCATTGATCGCCGGTGCCAAGTATCGTGGTGAATTTGAAGAACGGCTCAAGGCAGTTCTGACCGAGGTCACAGAGGCCGCGGGCGAAATCATCCTGTTCATCGATGAAATGCATACGCTGGTTGGCGCGGGAAAATCCGATGGTGCAATGGACGCGGCCAACCTGATCAAACCGGCGCTGGCACGGGGTGAATTGCACTGTATCGGTGCAACCACGCTCGATGAATATCGCAAATATGTTGAAAAGGACGCGGCCTTGGCCCGCCGGTTCCAACCTGTTGTGGTTCAGGAACCCACGGTCGAGGACACGATCAGCATTCTGCGGGGCATCAAGGAAAAATACGAGGTGCACCACGGGGTCGACATTTCCGACGCGGCACTGGTGGCGGCGGCGACCCTGTCGCATCGGTACATCACCGACCGTTTCCTCCCCGACAAAGCGATCGACCTGATGGACGAGGCCGCCAGCCGGTTGCGGATGGAGGTTGATTCCAAGCCCGAGGAGCTGGACCAGCTGGACCGTCAGATCCTGCAATTGCAGATCGAGGAACAGGCGCTCAAGCTTGAAGATGACACTGCAAGCAAGGACCGTCTGGAAATCCTGCAAAAGGATCTGGCCGAGCTGCAAGAGAAATCCTCCGAGATGACGGCGCAATGGCAGGCCGAACGTGACAAACTGGCGGGTGCGCGTGATATCAAGGAACATCTTGAACAGGCCCGTGCCGAGCTGGACATCGCCAAGCGCGAAGGCAATCTGGCCAAGGCGGGTGAGCTGTCTTACGGCGTGATCCCGGAGCTTGAGAAAAAGCTGCAGCAAGCCGAGGAAAGCGAAGCCGAAGGTGTCATGGTCGAGGAAAAGGTCCGTCCAGAACAGATCGCCTCGGTGGTCGAGCGTTGGACCGGCATTCCTGTAAACAAGATGCTGGAAGGCGAGCGGGAAAAACTGCTGCGCATGGAAGATGGCCTGCACAAGCGGGTAATCGGTCAGGACATTGCTGTGCGCGCTGTTTCCAATGCGGTGCGTCGTGCGCGGGCCGGATTGCAGGATGAAAACCGTCCATTGGGCAGTTTCCTGTTCCTTGGGCCGACCGGCGTGGGTAAGACCGAATTGACCAAGGCGCTTGCAGAATTCCTGTTTGACGATGACAGCGCGATGGTACGCATCGACATGTCCGAGTTCATGGAAAAGCACAGCGTCGCGCGTCTGATCGGGGCCCCTCCAGGCTATGTCGGCTATGATGAGGGCGGTGTGTTGACCGAAGCGGTCCGGCGGCGTCCGTATCAGGTTGTGCTTTTTGACGAAGTCGAAAAGGCGCACCCGGATGTGTTCAATGTGCTGTTGCAGGTGCTTGATGACGGTGTGCTGACCGATGGTCAGGGCCGGACTGTGGACTTCAAGCAGACGCTGATCATCCTGACTTCCAACCTTGGGGCGCAGGCGCTGAGCCAATTGCCCGAGGGCGCGGATGCGTCCGAGGCCAAGCGTGACGTGATGGATGCGGTGCGGGCACATTTCCGCCCCGAGTTCCTGAACCGTCTGGATGAGACAATCATCTTTGATCGTTTGGATCGCGCGAATATGGATGGCATCGTCGATATCCAGTTGGGTCTTCTGAAAAAGCGTCTGGCCGCGCGCAAGATTGCGCTTGAGCTGGATGAGGCTGCGAAGAAATGGCTCGCGGATGAAGGCTATGACCCGGTGTTTGGTGCGCGTCCGCTCAAGCGGGTGATCCAGCGGGCATTGCAGAACCCAATGGCCGAAGCGCTCTTGGCCGGGGATATCCGTGATGGTGACACCGTGCCAGTTTCGGCAGGGGCGGAAGGTCTCATCATTGGCGAGAGGTTGGGAACGACCGATCGCCCCAGACCGGATGATGCAGTCGTTCACTGACCAATCAGACAAGCGGGCCCCGGTTTATGCCGGGGCCCGCAATATGTTAATGCTGGCTGATCAAAGGCCGGGATTGTTACGTGTCGGTGTTTCGCCGTTCCGGTATTTGACAGAATGTGAAACATTTCTGCGGTCCGGGACACGTCACCGTGAAGATTTGCAGCAATTCTTGCTCCCTCACGTTTCCGCACACATCTGTGATTGAGAACAGACGCCCAACGCGGCATCGAGTTTCACGGTTTCCTGGCCTGCTTGTGACTGGTTTGGCGATCCGAAATGCAGATGCAGCAACGTCGTCCGAGACCAGACAGGAGAAATGCCCGATGCCACAACTCAAGAAGATCTTGCTGGTGGACGATGATGACGATCTGCGCGAGGCGCTGAGCGAACAGCTCATCCTGACCGAAGATTTCGATGTTTTCGAAGCCGGAGACGGCCAGGCCGCGATGGAGCGCAGCAAGGAAGCGCTTTACGATCTTATCATTCTCGATGTGGGTCTGCCCGATACGGATGGTCGCGAGTTGTGCCGCCTGATGCGCAAACAGGGCGTCAAGTCGCCGATTTTGATGCTGACGGGCCATGACAGTGATGCGGACACGATCCTCGGGCTGGATGCCGGGGCAAACGACTATGTCAGCAAACCATTCAAGTTTCCGGTGTTGCTGGCCCGTATCCGGGCGCAGTTGCGCCAGCACGAACAATCCGAGGACGCGGTTTTCCAGCTTGGTCCGTATACGTTCAAGCCGTCGATGAAGATGCTGATCAGCGAAGAAGATCGCAAGATTCGGCTGACCGAGAAAGAAACCAGTATCCTCAAGTTTCTCTACCGCTCGACCGATGGTGTTGTTGCGCGCGAGGTGCTGTTGCACGAGGTTTGGGGATATAACGCGGGCGTCACCACGCACACGCTTGAAACCCACATCTATCGTCTGCGTCAGAAAATCGAGCCGGATCCATCAAACGCGCGCCTGCTCGTGACCGAATCCGGCGGATATCGTCTCGTCGCGTGACATGGATTATTTACATGTTTAGTGTTACACGTTATGGTTGAAATAATTGTTGCGGATCACAGACACCCATTCGTGTCGCCGCTATAGTCAACCTATCCCGTGTATGTCCGGGCAATGACATACAACCTCCCTGTTGGACTTGGCCGGGTTTCGTACCCGGCCATTTTTTTGTTCAGGTTTGTCCGGAGCGCCGCAGCCAATACCATTTTCGAATGTCGATTGGCCGGATCCTCAACCTTCTTTCTATCGCGGCTCTGTCTCAGACCATGGAGCTGGACCGGTGGAACACCGTGGTCCCGCGAATGCGATGGAGCAATCCACCTAAATTCACTTTCAACTCGGCGGCGCTTGCGCACGCCTTTTTCGCGCTCTGGCCCAGCACAGGATTTCTGACAGGACGCATTTGGCACTGGCCACCGTGGTTCACCGGGAATAGGTTTGCGCAAATTTTCTGAGGATCGGACCCTGCAAATGAGCTTTTCGCTGGCCACATGGAACATCAACTCGGTTCGGTTGCGCGAACCTATCGTGCTCAAGCTGTTGCAGGAAGAAGCACCCGATGTTCTGTGTCTGCAGGAATGCAAATCGCCGGTCGAAAAAATCCCGACCGAAGCGTTTGCTGCCCTAGGGTACACCCATATGGTGGCCCGCGGGCAGAAAGGATACAACGGCGTCGCGATCCTGTCCCGCCTGCCGATGGTAGACGCCGGCGACAAGGATTTCGCCGCGCTCGGCCACGCGCGACATATTGCCGGGCGGCTGGAAAACGGGGTGACGATCCACAATTTCTACGTGCCTGCGGGTGGCGACGTGCCGGATCGCGAACAGAACGAGAAATTCGGCCAAAAGCTCGATTATCTGACCGA
Organism: Sedimentitalea sp.; assembly: GCF_039973035.1. Classification (NCBI taxonomy): domain Bacteria; kingdom Pseudomonadati; phylum Pseudomonadota; class Alphaproteobacteria; order Rhodobacterales; family Paracoccaceae; genus Sedimentitalea; species Sedimentitalea sp. Next base: position 82,384 of record NZ_JBDWLR010000025.1, on the reverse strand, counting down.
AATGCGGGATTGGTTTCATGCGGAAAAACCCGAAAAGTCCATTCTTGTCGGTGATCTGAACATCGCGCCACGCGAAGATGACGTCTGGAGCCACAAGAAACTTCTGAAGGTGGTCAGCCATACTCCGATCGAAGTTGAGCAGCTCGCGCAAACACAGGATGCAGGCAGTTGGGTCGATATCACCCGTCAGGATATTCCGGATGGGCAGCTGTACAGCTGGTGGTCCTATCGGGCGCGCGACTGGTCGGACGCAGACAAGGGCCGGCGGCTCGATCATGTCTGGTCGACGCCGGATATTTCATCGGCCGGGCACTCGAGCCGTGTCCTGCGGGATGCGCGCGGCTGGGAAAAACCCAGTGATCACGCGCCGGTCTTTGCGACGTTCGACCTTTAAAAACATGACTTTTGCGCCTGTTCCCTCTTGGTTTCTGTGACGACAGCTTTCATATAGGGGCCAAGCTCCAAGGAGAGAACGACATGCTTGAACTATCGACCGGCACCGATGTGCCCGCGGACCTGATCAAGGACACCACTGAAGCCAGCTTTATGGTGGATGTGGTCGACGCCTCGCAGACGACCCCTATCATCGTTGACTTTTGGGCGCCCTGGTGTGGCCCCTGCAAGACGCTTGGCCCGATGCTTGAAAAAGCGGTGACCGCCGCCAAGGGCGCGGTCAAGATGGTCAAGGTGAACGTAGACGAAGCGCAGGGGATCGCGGGTCAATTGCAGATCCAGTCGATCCCGACGGTTTATGCCTTTCACAAAGGGCAGCCGATTGATGGCTTTCAGGGTGCGCAACCGGAATCCGAAATCAAGGCCTTTGTCGACCGTGTGGTGTCGGCGGGTGGTGGCGAGGCACCGGGCGAGTCGCTGAACGCTGCCGTCGAGGCGGCCGAAGAGATGCTGACCGATGGTGCCGTTGCGGACGCGGCCCAGACCTTTGCCGCCATCCTTGCCGAAGAGCCAGCGCATGCGGGCGCCTATGGTGGTCTGGTACGGGCGCATATCGCGATGGACGATCTGGATCAGGCTGAGGCGATCCTGAACGGGGCACCAGCCGAGATTTCCAACAGCGCCGAGCTTGAAGCGGCGCATGCACAGATCGAACTGGCGCGTCAGGCCGCTGATGCTGGCCCGATTGCCGAACTGACCGCCGCAGTCGAGGCTGACCCCAGCAACCATCAGGCGCGGTTTGACCTAGCACTCGCTCTCCATGCGGGCGGCGAAGTGCAGCAGGCTGTCGATCAACTGCTCGAGATTTTCCGCAGCGATCGAGAGTGGAATGACGGGGCTGCCAAGACGCAACTCTTTACGATCTTTGATGCGCTCAAACCCAATGACCCGGTGGTTCTGAACGGACGGCGGAAACTCAGCTCAATGATATTTGCCTAACGCCACAACAGAGCTACAGTCATCTGCATGTTGAAATCCGCAGACTTGCCGGACACCCTATCCGTGTTCCCACTTCCCGGGGCGCTCTTGTTGCCCCGGTCCCGATTGCCTTTGCATGTATTCGAACCACGCTATCTGCAGATGTTCGAAGATGCCCTGAAAACGCCACAACGCCTCATCGGTATGGTGCAGCCAAATCCGCTGCCCGGTTCAGAAGGTGCGGTGCATAGCATCGGGTGTGCCGGGCGGATTACGCAGTTTTCCGAAACCGAAGACGGTCGGTACATGATTACGCTGACCGGCGTCTCGCGATTTCGCACCAAAGCCGAAAACGACGGATTTTGTCCATATCGTCGGTTTGAGATCAGCTGGGACGGGTTTGAGCGTGATCTCGGCCCGACCGAAACTGACAGCGGCTTTGATCGCGGTCAGTTTCTCGCTTTGCTGGATCGGTATTTCTCGACACAGCAACTGTCGACGGATTGGGACACGATCAAAGAGGCCGAGGATGAACTGTTGATCAATTCATTGTCGATGCTGCTGAACTTTGACCCCGAAGAGAAACAGGCCTTGCTTGAGGCACCGAGCCTTGAAACGCGCCGCGAAACGCTGGTTACGTTGATCGAATACGCCCTCCGCAGTGGCGGCGAACACAAGGAATTGCTGCAATGACTGACGCCGAAACAGGGTTTGACCGCCGCATGCTAGAAGCTTTGATCTGCCCGCAGACTCAGACGACGCTGCGCTATGACGCAGAAAAGCAGGAACTGATTTCCAAGTCAGCCGGTCTTGCCTTTCCCATCCGCAATGGCATTCCCATAATGCTGGTTGACGAAGCGCGCCAACTGGATTGAGCACGAGATTTAACCCAGCTTTAGAAATCGTCTGGTTTGATGGTTCTCGCAAACAGAGGATCGGCATATGACAATCACATACCAACCCGTGAAAGAGCTCGATGATATCCGATTGGAGATCCAGCGGCTGAAAGCACGCGAAAAATCGCTGCGCGCGGCGTTGTTATCGCGTCCGTTCCGTCAGGTCGAGACCAGCGAAGCGGATGCCGTTGAACGCAGGCTACGTCAGGTGTTTCGCCAGCCAGGTTTCTTTCAACGCACCGGCTAATCTGCGAATGACGGGAACCGGCTTCAGATGGGCTTGCCTTGCATCAGACGCGGCAGATCGCCGGTCAGCCCGGCGGCCTCGCGGATAAAACCGCGCCTCAAGCCGGGAACCGCGTTGACCAGCCCCATGCCCAAATCCCGCCCCATGCGCAGCAATGCGTTGTCATTAGAAAACAGCCGGTTGAACGCATCCGTCGCGAGCGCCAGCGTCGTCGTATCAAACCGCCGCCACTGCTGATATCGTTCGAGCACCGCTTGCGCGCCGATGTCTTCGCCGCGCCGCGCCGCCATCGTCAGGGTTTCGGCCAGCGCCGCAACATCGCGTAGCCCCGCATTCAGCCCCTGACCTGCAATCGGATGTACGCCATGCGCGGCATCGCCAACCAATGCGATCCGGCCGTCAATAAAGCGGTTGGCGATGGTCAGGTTCAACGGATAGGTAAATCGCCCTCCGGCCAGCGAGATTTCCCCGAGAAAGTCTCCAAACCGAGGATGCAGTGCCGCGAGATAGCCATCGTCGTCCAGGGCATTGATCCGGTTGGCTTCTGCGGTGCGCTCGCTCCAGACGATGGAACTGCGATTCCCGGTCAGAGGGAGAATCGCCAGCGGACCCGGGGGCATGAAAAACTGATGTGCAATGCCATCATGCGGCTTTTCATGAGCGATAGCGCAGACCAGCGCGGTCTGCCCATAATCCCAACCCGTGCGCTTGATACCGGCGCGCGTCGCGGTGCCGCTGCTGCGGCCATCTGATCCGATCAGGATACGGCCAGCGACCTCTTTGCCATTATCCAATGTCACCGAAACACCTGACGCATCGACAGATTGCGCCACAACCGATTGGCCGTTGATCTGGGTAACACTCTCTGCCGCCTTCATCGCGTCCAGAAAGGCCGGGCGCAGATGTCGATCCTCGACCATATAGCCCATCGGACCTTCTTCAATCTCGGCATGATCGAAATGCATGAAGAACGGCGAAGGACCATGCCCGGCATGGCCATCAGTCACCTTGATCTCTAGCATCGGCTGTGCCTCTGCGGCGACACGGTCCCAGATGCCGATGAGGGACAGTAACCTCTGGGATGCCAGCGCCAGCGCATAACCGCGTCCATCAAAAGCAGCGTCGCCACGGGTCTCGGCGGGCAGGGCGTCAATCACCGTGACCCGATGGCCGGTCTGCGCCATCGCCAGCGCCAATGCCGGACCATTCAGCCCGCCGCCCACAATGATGATATCGGTGTCTGTTTCCATGATCCGCAATATGACCTTGCTTGCGGGATTGTCCATGCGCGGTGCTGTCGCTAGGGTCGCCGCGACTGAAACGCGGAGGGCGACATGCAGGATTGGTTGACACAAGGCGCGGGCGATCTTGGGCGTGGCATTGCCAGCGGCGATATTGACCCTGTGGCGCTGACGCAGACCTATCTTGATGCGATTGATGCGCACCCTTTGCGCGACCGAATTTTTGCTCGTGTAACCCATGATCGCGCCATGGCAGAGGCCCGCGCCGCACGGGATCGGGCGCAGGCCGGTCGCCGGTTGTCGCCTTTGGATGGGGTTCCGGTCAGCTGGAAAGATTTATTCGACAGCGCCGGTACCGGCACCGAGTCCGGGTCGGCTTTGCTGAAAGACCGTGTTCTGGCTGCCGACTGCGAAGTTCTGCGCAACGCCACGGCGATGGGCACCATCTGTCTTGGCAAGACCCATATGAGCGAGCTGGCCTTTTCAGGGCTGGGATACAACCCGGTGACCGCGACACCGCCTTGCGTGAACGACGCAGATGCCGTCCCGGGCGGGTCGTCCTCCGGGGCTGCGACCTCCGTGGCGTTTGGGCTGTCGGCCATCGGCATCGGGTCGGATACCGGTGGGTCAGTACGGATACCGTCGGCGTGGAATGATCTTGTTGGGCTCAAAACCACGTCGGGGCGCGTCAGCCTTAAGGGTGTCGTGCCGCTGTGCCTCAAGTTCGATACCATCGGTCCATTGGGCCGTACTGTCGAGGATGCGGCGCTGATGCTGGCAGCGTTGGAAGCAGGGCCAGCGGCGGATTTGCGAGGCGCATCGATCAAGGGGCGACGGCTTGGGCTGCTTCAGACCGTGGCGCTGGATGATCTGCGCGATGCCCCGCGTGCAGCCTATGATGCGGCCGTGAACCGTCTGGCCGAGGCCGGTGCCGTGGTCGAGCCGATTGTCGTGCCCGAACTCGCCGATGCGATGGGGTTGAGCGGCGTTCTCTATACGGCTGAGGCCTATGGTCTCTGGCGTGACGTGATCGAGGCAAACCCGGACCTGATGTATGACCAGATCCGTGACCGATTCCGCGTAGGCGCGACGTTCTCCGGCCCCGACTACGTCGCCGCTTGGGCAAAGTTGCACGCTGCAAGGGCGGCCTGGCAAGAGCGTACCGCCGGGTTTGATGCGATCCTTTGCCCCACCGCGCCGAACCTGCCGCCGAACATGGAGCGGTTGCTGTCGGATGCAGAGTATTACGTGACCGAAAATCTGTTGACCCTGCGCAACACGCGGATCGGCAACCTGATGGGAGTGTGCGCCTTGACCTTGCCGACAGGCACGCCGAGCTGCGGTATTTCCCTGATGGGTGCGCCAAACGGCGAAGAGGCATTGTTGCGGCTTGGTGCGGCGGCAGAGCTCGCATTGGCCTGAAAGCCACAAATCCGGTTTCAAGGTACCCTTTGTCTGGACGGACACGCACGGCATCTGTAATCTGCTATCAACGGGGCGAATATGATCCCGACCTGAGGCAGCAACATGAATCTACCCGAACGGTTCTCGAACCTACCGGAATACGCATTTCCGCGTCTGCGCGCGCTGTTGGACGTTCACGCGCCCGGCGGTGACATTGTGCATATGACCATTGGTGAGCCAAAACATGCGTTTCCTCAATGGGTTACGGATGTCATTGTCGAGAATGCGGCCGGTTTCAATTCCTACCCTCAGAACGAGGGTGCCGAAGCGTTGCGTGGTGCAATGGCGGATTGGGTTGCACGCCGCTATGGCGTGACGCTGGTTCCGGATCGTCAGATCATGGCGCTGAATGGCACGCGAGAAGGGCTTTATAACGCCGCGATGGCGCTGTGCCCCGAGACGAAAAACGGCCAGAAACCGACGATCCTGACGCCGAACCCGTTTTATCAGGTCTATATGGTTGCGGCGATTTCGGTCGGCGCAGAGCCGGTTTTTGTGCCTGCCACCGCAGCGAACGGACACCTGCCGGACTATGCCTCGGTGGGGGCGGATGTGTTGAACCGCACCGCGATTGTCTATGTCTGCTCGCCTGCAAATCCGCAGGGTGCCGTGGCCAATCGGGACTATTGGGCTAATCTGATCTCGCTGGCCGAGCAGTATGATTTTCGCATTTTCGCTGACGAGTGCTATTCCGAGATATACCGTGACACACCGCCACCAGGCGCCTTGCAAGTTGCGCAGGAGATGGGGGCAGACCCGGAGCGGGTTACGATTTTTCATTCCCTGTCCAAGCGTTCGAACCTGCCTGGGCTGCGTTCGGGGTTTGTTGCGGGCGGGCCCAAGACGATCGAGCAGATCAAATTGCTGCGCAGCTATGCGGGCGCACCATTGCCGGGGCCACTGCAGGCGGCTGCGGCGGCGGTCTGGGCGGACGAAGATCACGTTATCGAAAACCGGGCGTTGTATCGTGAGAAATACGCCATTGCAGATGAAGTTATGGGGTCGGTTCAGGGCTACGTTACGCCAGAGGCCGGTTTCTTTCTCTGGTTGCCGGTCGACGATGGCGAGGCGGCAACCCTGAAGCTGTGGACGGAAACCGGGGTTCGGGTGCTTCCGGGCGCCTATCTGGCGCAGGGAAAACGGGGCGAAAACCCCGGTGAAGGATACATACGGGTCGCGATGGTGGCTCCAAAAAACGACACACAGAGCGGGCTGATTCAGCTGCGCGACTGTTTGTACAGGTAGATCGAGGGTAGTTATGGCATATCACACACGCAGTCGGGATCCTTTGCTGGATAGCAACATGCAGGCGGCAATCGAAAAACGCGGCAAGGAATTGCTGGGGATTGTCCTGATCTGTCTGGGGCTCGCGGCGGCGTCGATGATCGCCTCTTATACGCCGGATGATCCCAACTGGATGGTGTCAACCGATGCGCCGGTGCAGAACTGGCTGGGTCAGTTCGGGGCGTCGCTCGCTGCACCGCTGTTCATGATTGTAGGCTGGGGCAGTTGGGGGATTGCGCTGGTCTGTCTGGTCTGGGGCGTGCGCTTTGCATTCCACATGGGGGAAGATTGCGCCGTTGGGCGGGTGATCTTTGCCCCGATCGCCATCGCGCTGGCCTCGATCTATGCAGCAACTTTGGTGCCGGATGCGGAATGGCGCGCGACGCACAGCTTTGGGCTGGGCGGGTTGTTTGGCGATACGGTCATGGGCGTGTTGCTGACACTGTTGCCGATCGGATCAAATCTGGCGCTGAAACTGATGTCGTTTCTGACCGCAATCTGCATGGTGTCGCTGGCAGCCTACGTTTTCGGGTTTACCCGCGCCGAAGTGGGCCGGGGTCTGCGTCTGTCACTGTATGGTGTGATCATGGGCTATAGCTGGCTGCGTGCAGCACTGGGCCGGGGTGCGGTTACGGCCGCCAGCGTGGCGCGGGAGCGCGCGGCCCAATTCGCCGAGCGTCGTGTCGCGCGTGCGGACATCGAGTATGAGGACGACGACGCCTTTACCATCCGCCGGGTTGCGGATGATCCGGAACTCGACATGGGCGATGACTATGAAATTGAGGAAGAGCCGGAAGAGCGTGGCGGATTCCTGTCGCGTATGCCGTCGCTGATCCGTCGAGCTGATCCGATGCCGCAGGCGGAATTGGTCGAAGCACAGGAAATTGACGGGTATGATGACATGCCCGGCGATGACCGCATCCGGGCCAAGATTGCCGATGCCGTCCGTTCGCGGATCATGCCGGGTGAACCCAAACCCGATCCGACCCGCCCGCTGACCAAGGGCCGGGGGCGTGGCCCTGATCCTCTGTTGCTTGATACATCGCGCCCATCGGGCTTGCGGCAAGAGCCGCCATTGACGTCGGCGCAGGCGGAATTGCCGCCCGAACCCATGTTGTATGCGCCAGAGTCTGCTTCGCCAGAACCTGCAGCGTATGAACCCGACATGATCGACCCCGTCATGCTCGCACCGGACGATGCGGTGATTGAGGCCGAGGATCCGGAAAATATCCTGCCGTTGGCCGAACCACCAAAACCTGAATTGCCAAAAATTCCGGTGGCAGAGCCGCGCAAGGTGGTGCTGAACCCGCTGCGCAAAGCCCCGGCACCGTCGCGTCGCGCACAGGCCGAGGCACAACCTGCATTGGCCTTTGATGAGAGCACGTCCGATTTTGAACTGCCGCCGCTTGACCTGTTGACCAGCCCGTCCACGATCAAGCGTCATCACCTGAGTGATGAGGCGCTCGAGGAAAACGCGCGGATGCTGGAAAACGTGCTGGACGACTATGGCGTCAAGGGCGAGATCGTCAGCGTGCGCCCCGGCCCCGTCGTCACCATGTACGAACTGGAACCGGCACCGGGCCTCAAGGCCAGTCGCGTGATCGGCCTTTCGGACGACATCGCGCGCTCGATGATGGCTTTGTCCGCACGGGTCAGCACCGTGCCGGGCCGGTCGGTCATCGGGATCGAACTGCCCAATGAAAACCGCGAGATGTGCGTTCTGCGCGAGGTTCTCGCGGCGCGTGACTTTGGCGACAGCAACATGCGCCTGCCACTGGCACTGGGCAAGGATATCGGTGGCGACCCCATCGTTGCCAACCTCGCCAAGATGCCCCACCTGCTGATCGCGGGAACCACGGGTTCAGGTAAATCGGTTGCGATCAACACCATGATCCTGAGTCTGCTTTACAAGCTGACGCCGGAAGAATGCCGCCTGATCATGATCGATCCGAAAATGTTGGAATTGTCGGTCTATGACGGCATCCCACACCTTTTGTCGCCGGTTGTGACCGACCCCAAGAAGGCAGTTGTCGCCCTGAAATGGACCGTCGGCGAGATGGAAGATCGCTATCGCAAGATGTCCAAAATGGGCGTGCGGAATATCGAAGGGTATAACGGTCGGGTCCGCGACGCTCTAGCCAAAGGCGAAATGTTCAGCCGTACGGTCCAGACGGGTTTTGATGATGAAACCGGCGATCCGGTGTTCGAAACCGAGGAATTCGCACCCGAGGCAATGCCATTCATCGTCGTTATCGTAGACGAGATGGCGGATCTGATGATGGTTGCGGGCAAGGAAATCGAAGCCTGCATTCAGCGTCTGGCGCAAATGGCGCGGGCCTCGGGTATTCACCTGATCATGGCCACGCAACGCCCGTCAGTCGACGTGATCACCGGTACGATCAAGGCCAACTTCCCCACCCGGATTTCGTTTCAGGTGACGTCGAAGATCGACAGCCGTACGATCCTTGGGGAAATGGGCGCTGAGCAGCTGTTGGGCATGGGCGACATGCTCTACATGGCCGGGGGTGCCAAGATCACTCGCTGTCATGGTCCGTTTGTCTCGGACGAAGAGGTCGAGGAGGTGGTCAACCATCTCAAGTCGTTTGGCCCGCCCAGCTATATGAGCGGCGTGGTTGAGGGACCGGACGAAGACAAGGAAAGCAATATCGACGCGGTGTTGGGCCTTGGCGGCAACACCAACGGCGAGGATGCGCTCTATGATTCTGCCGTTCAGGTGGTAATTCAGGATCGCAAGTGCTCGACCAGCTATATTCAGCGCAAACTGGCCATCGGTTATAACAAGGCGGCCCGTCTGGTTGAGCAAATGGAAGACGAGGGCCTTGTTTCCGCCGCCAACCACGTCGGCAAACGTGAAATCCTGGTGCCAGAACAGTCCTGAGCAAAGTAGACTGGAACCACACCCGTTCGGACAGTATGCTCTGAACGGGTGGTGAGTGGTGTCTAAAGGACTGAACAATGCCTGTTGTATCGGACTATACCTCCATCCTTGCCTATCTGGATGCCGACGAACGACGCTGGAACGCAACCGAAGATCTCGGGTTTCCGGTATTCGTCAGTTACAGCTTCTACACCGCTGCAACCTTGCCGTCTGTCGGCGACCTGGCCTATCCCGCGAGTGGGGTTCAGGCCATGTCGAGCGCGCAACAAGACGCCGTGCGGTCCGCATTAACGCAGTTTGAGGCAGTGGCCGGCCTTACTTTTGTCGAGACCACCGGCGAGGCCATGATCAATGCGCACACCGTCACCGGATCCGGGTATGGCGGCTGGGCGAACTATCCCTATGTGACGGACCTGACTTCGCTGGTTGGTGACTATGTAATCGACGTGACCAATGGCGAGAAGCTGACAGGCGACGGTATGGGAACGTTGCTGCACGAAATCGGCCATGCGGTTGGTCTGTCCCACACTCATGGTGGTGATGTCACACTGGAGCATGCACTCGATATTCGCAGCCAGACCGTGATGTCCTACAACTGGGCGCCGACCCCGACCGACACGCTTGGTCCATTGGATGTGCAGGCTCTGCAGAATATTTACGGCACCGGCGCGAATATGAACGGCTGGACCTATGGGTTTGAAAGCGGCGTTTTCGAAGTGAGCGGGGCCGCGCGCGACGATCGGATCATGGGGGTCGAAGGTCCGAACGTGCTAAAGGGCCGAAACGGCGACGACCTGCTTGTCGGTCGCGATGGCGATGACAAGCTCTATGGCGGCAACGGCGATGACACCTTGCTTGGAATGGATGGTGCCGACGAACTCTATGGCGGCAAGGGCAATGATCTGCTTGTTAGCCGCGTACAGGACGGCGTGAACTATACCGACCCGGGGTCGCACAAGCTGGTCGGTGGGGCCGGTGATGATGTGCTGCTAGGTGGAGATGGCGAAGACGAGATGCTCGGTGGCGGTGGGAATGACCGCCTCAAGGGTGGCTATGGCAATGACACCCTGACAGGGGGGCGCGGCCTTGACGTGTTGTTTGGTGACAGCGGTGCCGATCTGTTCAATTTCAATCCGGTAACCGACCGGCAACGGGACAAGGTGCGTGATTTCGTCTATTATGCCGACACGCTCGGATTTGGTGCTACAGCGCTGGTTCGCGAAGATTTCACAGTACAAAGTTCGGGCGGCGGGGCGCATACCGTGCTTACCATAGACGACGGGGCGAGCATTGATTTTGAGATTCTCCTCATGAATACCGTGGCCAGCGATATTGTCTCGTATCTCGACTATTATCACGATTTTTCCTGACAGGCTCTGATGGGCTGGAACACGCCGATGTGACAGGTCAGGGGATGTATCGACGAACAGGCGAGGTTATCTGCCCACTATGAATACTATGGTAAAGCTTCTTGTTGGGCTCGTCCTGACTGTATCGGCAACATCGGTCATGGCGCAGGGCAAGGTGCCGTTGTCCACGATTTCCAATTATCTGAACGGGCTGACGACGGTCACGGCCCCGTTCACGCAATACAACGACGATGGCAGTCAATCGACCGGGCAACTCTATCTGCATCGGCCCGGGCGGATGCGGTTTGAATATGATCCGCCCAATGGTGCAACTGTGGTGGCCGGATCGGGGGCGGTGGTGATCCATGACCCAAAATCGAACCAGCCGCCTGAAAGCTATCCGCTCAAGCGCACCCCCTTGTCGATCATCCTCGACCGCCGCGTGAACCTTGGTCAGGCGAACATGGTCGTCGGGCACAGCTTTGACGGCAAGTCGACAGTGGTGACCGCACAGGACCCCAAAAATCCCGACTATGGGCGTATCGACCTCAAGTTTGCGGGCAGCCCACTGGAACTGCGCAGTTGGGTCATCCACGACGGAGCCGGTAGCCAGACCACCGTGGTGCTGGGCGCGCTGACCAAGGGGCAGAAACTTGGGAGCTCGCTCTTTAATTCGCAGGGCGGTGGCGGTTCGAACCGGTAAACTCGCTGAAGCGAAGGGCGGCCCGATAGGGACCGCCCGTGCCGCTACCTTGCGGATTTGCAGTTCGCGAGCTGCGCGGCGTAAATGTTTGACCGGTCGTGAACCTGATCAGCGACACGCATCAGCCAGCTCTTGTTCTTGTAGGTTCCGCGCGCAAATCCGTTTTGTCCTTCGTGATAGGCCAGATACTGGTTTCTGGTATCGGTCAGGGCAATGCCGTTCTTTTCGCGGCTCTGGTTCATGTACCATCCCATAAAGTCGGTCGCATCGCGTATCCGGTCACGTTTGGCGCTGCGGCGGCCGGTCTGGCTGCGGTAGTCATCCCATGTGCCATCCAGCGCCTGGCTATAGCCATATGCGCTGCTTTGACGACCCATCGGAATGACGCCGAGAACATAGTTGTATGGGGTGCGCGCATTACCGCGAAAGCGGCTTTCCTGATAGATCGTCGCCATCTGCACATGCATCGGGACGCCCCAGCGACGCTCGGTCGCTTTGAACGCCTTGACGTATTTCGGGCGCTGTGTCGCGATGCTGCATGCGTCATCCATATTGCGCGGGGGCGGCTCGTGCCCACCACCACAGGATGCCAGAATCAGCAACAGCATCATCGCGCGAAGAGTTCTGCTCATCTGCCTCTTGCCTTTTTGGTCAAACCCTATCGGAAAACGGTGAGGTATGGAATCACAATTCCACGTGATCCGTCTGGGTATCGGCAAGTCTTTGCGTCTGTGACACCCCTTGCTTGCGGTCGGTGTTGAGAGTTCAGGCAAAGCTGACTGTCAATTCGCCGTTCACAGACTGTTTCTTTGATTTTGAATGCATTTATTGGACAAGCGCGACTTGAAAAGGTTAATTAGGACGGGTAGGGGCACCATTACTATGCTGAGAACGCGCGCAAAATATCATCTCGGTCAGGTTGTCCGTCACAAGAAGCACCCGTTTCGCGGTGTTGTGTTTGACGTTGACCCCGAGTTCGCAAATACCGAGGAATGGTATGAAGCCATCCCCGAGGAAAGTCGTCCTGTGCGCGACCAACCCTTTTACCACCTGCTCGCGGAAAACGATCAATCCTACTACGTGGCTTATGTCTCAGAGCAGAACCTCGTCGCGGACTACTCCGGAGAGCCGGTTGATCACCCCGACATCCCCGACATGTTCGGCCCCTTCGAAGACGGGTCCTATCCGCTGCATTTTCAGCTGAACTGACCGCCAAACAGCAGGTCAGTAGCCGAGCGCACAGCCATCCTTGCGCGGATCGCTTGCGCCTTCCAGAATACCATCCTCGGTTATCCGGATTGCCTGCGCCCCGCCAATTGCCGTGTCCGGTATCGAAACCGCATGGCCCAGATCGGAAAGCTGTTGCCGCACGGCATCGGAATACCCGCGTTCGACTTTCATATCGCCCGCATCCGAAAAGCATCGCGGCGCATCCAGAGCCTCTTGCAGCCCCATCCCAAAATCCTGCAGGTTGCTGACAAAACGGGCGTGTCCGTTGGGTTGATAGGCCCCACCCATCACGCCAAACGGCATCATCACACGCCCGTTTTCGCGCAACATCCCCGGGATGATCGTGTGCATCGGACGCTTGCCGCCGCCCAGTTCGTTCGGGTGGCCCTCTTTCAAGGTAAATCCAGCCCCGCGGCTCTGGAACAATATCCCGAACTTGTCGGTCGCTATCCCAGAGCCGAATCCGTGAAAGACGGAATAGATCAGGGAAACAGCCATCCGGTCCTTGTCGACCACAGTGATATAAATCGTGTCCTTGTGCACCGATTCCGTTAGCGGAGCAGCGGCGGGCATGGCCGTGTCGCGCCGGATCAGCGCCGCAAGCGCGGCGGCGGTTTCAGGGGCGAGCATGTGGTCCAGCCGTTCGGTGTGGCGTGCATCTGCGATAAACCGGTTGCGTGTGTCATAGGCCAGTTTCGCAGCCTCGGCCTCGATATGGGCGCGTTCGGCTCCCATTGGGTCCATCGCCGCAATGTCGAAATGCGACAGGATATTCAGCATCAGGATGGCAGTGGCGCCTTGGCCGTTCGGCGGATGCTCTACCAGTTCGACCCCGCCATAGTTTCCGCTGACGGGTGTCGTCGCTTCGCAGGCGGTGGCGGCAAAATCGTCAAGGCTGTGCACGCCGCCCAACGCGGTCAGTGTGTTGACCATGTCCTCGGCGATCTCTCCGGTATAAAATGCATCGCGCCCGTGTTTGGCCACCCGGCGCAACACGTCGGCCTGACCCGGTGCACAAAACATCTCGCCCGGTTTTGGCACCGCGCCGTTTACAAGATAGGTTTCACGCGCACGTGCGTTCAGGATCGCTGCGTCATTGCCCCAGTCAAAGGAGACGCGCGGCGCAACCGGCACTCCGTTTTCGGCATAGTGGATCGCCGGTTGCAGGATTGCATCCAGACCCAAAACGCCCACCGTTTCGGACAAATGGCAAAATGCATCCATCGCGCCGGGGACAGTCACGGCATCTGGACTGCCTTGCTCGATTGCGTTCAATCCCGCGCTGCGCAAGCGTTCGGCATTCGCGGCCGCAGGTGCCTTTCCAGAGCCGTTCAGTGCCAGAACGTCGTCGCTGCCGGCAGGGGAATAGAGCACAAAGCAGTCCCCCCCGATCCCCGTCATCTGAGGTTCGCAGATGCCCAGCAACACCGCACCGGCGATGGCCGCGTCCATTGCGTTGCCGCCGCGCTTGAGGATGTCCACAGCGGTTTGTGCCGCCAGCGGGTGCGACGTGGCGCACATGCCGTTCGTGCTGAGAACGACAGAGCGTCCAGGAACCTGAAAATCGCGCATCATGTTTCTCCAAATTGCCAGCAGAGCCTATGCGGCGAGTTGGGGAATGCCAATATCGGGGGAGAGTTTCGCTGCAAATTCCTTGGTGCCACGTACTGGGTGGGGGCTATGACACGTGGCACCAAGGGAAGCTATATGCAGCTACCCTTTCCTTTTGCAGTTCGTTTTGGTCAGCGGTTGGGTGGCATTTGGGCCATTTTGGGGCGGCGGTGGTTTGGTACGCGCCAATCACCACTGGAGATGATATGTCTGGCGCATGATCTTGCCATGCCAGATTAGAGCATCAGAGACCTATCTCACCTCCGGTATCAGATCGAACACAAGCCGCAGATGGTTTCGATCTTGCCAGCGCCTGTACCTGACGTTTCGGGTGAGCGCGCGGATCATGAACCAGCCGAACCCACCCTCGGGCAGATCGTCACGCGTCGTGCCGATATTGGCGGGCTTGCCATCGGGTAATCCCGCGCCGGGCAGTTCCGTACCTTCATCGACCAACAGCACCCACAGCACATTGTCAGAGACCCGTGCCCGGATCAGGGCCATACCTGAATCGACATCATGATATGCGTGTTCGACGATATTGTTCACCGCTTCGGCGAGCGTGATTTCCACTGCGCCCGATTGCTGATCGGTCACGCCGATTGCGCGTAATCGCGTCATGATTTCAGCCAGTGCGCCGCGCGTGCCTTGCACGGTCGCGGCAAATTCTTGTGTAAATCCTGCGTGCGTCCCGCTCACCTCAGATCACTCCGCTGGATCAGCTCGCCTCTGTTGATATTGCCTCATCCAGCGAGGCAAACAGGTTGAACACCGTGTCCATCCGCGTCAGTCGAAACACCTTTTCAACCGTTGGGGTCAGACCGGCGAGGTCCAGTCTGCGTTCATCGCCAAGCTGCTTCATCGCGGCAACAATCGCGCCGAGCCCGCTGGAATCGATGAAGTCGACGGCAGACAGGTCGAGTATGACACGCGCCGGACCATTGGCCCCATGTTCACGCATGTCTTCCTTGAACTGGATCGCCATTGCCGCGTCAATTCGGGAGGCATTGACGGTAATGATCTTGGCGGTGTCGGTTGCTGTGCTGGTCAGACTCACCAGTTTACTCCATCTCGGGGGTAGAAACGTGCAAGTAACGCTAGACGGCAATCCTTACCATTCGGTATGCAACCAGCAGGCATTGGAGGGATTATCATGAACGAGGTTGTCATCAGCGGCGCGGCGCGCACACCGATGGGTGGGTTTCAGGGCGTGTTTGACAGTGTTCAGGCGGCGGATCTGGGCGGGTCCGCGATCAGGGCGGCCCTAAAGGGTGCCGGTGCCGATACCGTCGAAGAGGTGTTGATGGGGTGCGTTCTGCCCGCTGGCCAGGGTCAGGCGCCTGCGCGTCAGGCAGGTTTTGCCGCCGGTCTTGGAGAAGAGGTGCCGGCCACCACGCTCAACAAGATGTGCGGATCGGGAATGAAGGCCGCGATGATCGGTTTTGATCAGATCGCCTTGGGTCATACGAACCTCATGGCGATCGGCGGTATGGAGAGCATGTCGCGCGCGCCTTATATTCTGCCCAAGATGCGTGGCGGTGCCCGTATTGGCCACGGCGAAGTTGTGGATCATATGTTCCTCGACGGGCTGGAGGATGCCTATGACAAAGGCCGTCTGATGGGCACCTTTGCCGAAGATTGCGCCGAATCGTTTCAATTCACCCGCGAAGCACAGGATCAATATGCGATCGCCTCGCTCGACAATGCGCTTGCGGCGGAACGAAGCGGTGCTTTTGACGATGAAATCGCACCGTTCACCGTACATGCGCGGACTGGCGAAGAGGTCATCACGCGCGATGAACAACCCGCCAAGGCGCGGCCTGAAAAGATTCCGATGCTGAAACCGGCGTTTCGCAAGGGCGGCACGGTCACTGCCGCCAACAGTTCGTCGATCTCGGATGGCGCGGCGGCGCTGGTCCTGTCCTCGCGTGAACATGCAGAAGCCAATGGCCTGACAATCCGCGCCCGCATTCTGGGCCATGCCTCGCATGCGCAGGCTCCGTCGCTGTTCACGACAGCGCCGGTGCCTGCTGCGCAGAAATTGCTCGACCGGCTGGGTTGGGAAAAGGGCGACGTCGATCTGTGGGAAGTGAACGAAGCCTTTGCCGTGGTTCCCATGGCCTTCATGCATGAGATGGGCCTGCCGCGCGACATTGTGAACGTCAACGGCGGCGCGTGCGCATTGGGGCACCCGATTGGAGCCTCTGGCGCACGGATCATGGTTACCTTGCTGAACGCTTTGGAAAAACGCGACCTCAAACGTGGAATCGCGGCCATCTGCATCGGTGGTGGTGAAGGCACGGCGATTGCGATCGAGCGGGTTTGATCTGACGCGCTACAGCCGTTGGAACGCGGTTGGTTACTCGCCGAATCGTTTTGGGTAGCGCATGCTAGAGCGTCAGGGATCAGAGACCGGCTTCGGACGCGATCTGTGCTCGGGACTTGCGCGCCCGCTCGGTGGCAGATTTCAACTGTCCGCAGGCGGCCATGATATCTTCGCCGCGCGGTTTTCGGATCGGGCTGGCATATCCTGCCTCGTGGATGATGTCGGCAAAGGCGTGGATGCGATTGTTGGAGGACCGTGTGTAAGGCGCGCCGGGCCATTCGTTGAACGGAATCAGATTGATCTTGGCCGGAATGCCTTTGATCAACTCGATCAACCGCCGCGCGTCTTCGTCGCTGTCGTTCACGTCCTTGAGCATCACATACTCAAAGGTGATGCGTTCCGAATTGCTGACCTTTGGATAGGCGCGTAGCGCGTCGAGCAATTCGGCGATGTTCCAGCGTTTGTTGATCGGCACCAACCCGTTGCGAACCTCGTCCGTGGTGGCATGAAACGATACGGCGAGCAGACAGCCGATTTCCTCTGCGGTGCGGGCAATTTCAGGTACCACGCCTGACGTGGACAGGGTGATGCGACGGCGGGACAGTTGAATGCCCTCGGGGTCCATCGCAATTTTCATCGCATCGCGCACGTTTTCAAAGTTATAAAGAGGTTCGCCCATGCCCATCAGCACGATATTGGACAAAAGGCGGCCTTCGACATTGGGCGCTCCGACTTCTGGCCATTCGCCCAGATCGTCGCGGGCCATCATCACCTGACCGATGATTTCACCCGCCGTGAGGTTGCGCACCAGCTTTTGTGTGCCGGTGTGGCAGAACGAACAGGTGAGGGTGCAGCCGACCTGCGAGCTGATGCAAAGCGTGCCGCGCCCGTCTTCGGGGATATAGACTACTTCGACCTCGTGTCCGCCAGCGATCCGCACCAGATATTTGCGCGTTCCGTCGGTGCTGACCTGCTTGCTGACCACTTCGGGGATTTCGATGACAAAGGCTTCGGCCAATTGGCCTCGATAAGCCTTGGACAGATTGGTCATCTCGGCAAAGTCACGCATACCCCATTGGTAGATCCATTGCCAAATCTGACCGACCCGCATCTTGGCTTGCTTTTCCGGGGTGCCATGGGCAATCAGCGCATCGCGCATGGCATCGCGGGTCAGACCGATCAGGTTGATCGGGCCGTCGGGCAGCTTGCGGGGAATGGTCATCACGTCCTGTGTGATCGGGGCGTTGGCGGACATGGGCATACTTTCGGGTTACAGAGCAAGATCGTCCCTATATAGGGATTCCATCTCGTTTCAAAACAATTCGGCCTTACCGTTTGTACGATAAGGCCGCGATCTTGTACAATTTGGGCGGTGGCGGGCTCAGCTACCGCACCTCTTTTCCGCATCCTCAAGGGCGGCGGTGAACCCGAGCAACGAAAACGAATCCTTGGTTTGGGTGCCGCGCGCGGACCGGGCGGTGATTGTCGCTTCGGCGCCGCGCTTCATCGCGGTGATGATCTTGGCATCGTCCGCGGCGGTTGCAGGCCATGCCCATTCGCCTTCGCTGAACAATTCGAACTCATTGCCCGAAATGTTCATGTTGACGGTCGAACCCGGCGCAAACGGATAGCCGCCGGTAAAGGTGACCTGTCCTTTGACCTCTGCCCCTGGACGATAGAACACGAACAGCAGGATATCGCTGCGCCGCACGGCGACAACGCGGCCGTCACGGGTGTTTACGGTTTCCTTAGGGGCAGAAACGCTCCAGCATTCCTTGGGATCGGCTTCGACAAAGACACTCCAGTCTGTCTTGGCCGCAACCCGGTTGGTGCTCTGATCCTGTGCAATCGCGATGGTGGCCATACTGGCCAGACACAGGCCCGCCGCTGCGCGGGCAAGATAGGATTTCATGTGTACAGCCTCCAGACTGTCCTAGACCTCAATAAATACTTGGGTGCCCGAGCGATTTTTGCAATCGTCTTGACGCGCGCCCCGCTGCTTGCCGACACATACACATTATCGTAAATTGCACCACCAGCGAAAGGCCATTTGGCAGGATTTCGCCAAGTTGTGAGGACTGACGTGACCAATCCTGTACCGATGACCGAAATTTGGCGTGCTTCGCTGCTTGAATGCCTGCATCTGGGCCATGCCGTGATCTGCGATGACACGGGACAGATCGTCCGGTCCTGGGGGGATCCGGATACGGTGATCTATCCGCGCTCGTCCTGCAAGATGGTGCAGGCCCTCCCGCTTGTAACCTCCGGAGCCGCTGACAAGTTCGGGCTGAGCAGTGAGCAACTGGCACTCGCCTGTGCATCGCACAACGGTGCGGCAATCCATACCGACCGGGTGCGCGCGTGGCTCGACCAACTGGGG
Source organism: Sedimentitalea sp. (assembly GCF_039973035.1). Taxonomy (NCBI): domain Bacteria; kingdom Pseudomonadati; phylum Pseudomonadota; class Alphaproteobacteria; order Rhodobacterales; family Paracoccaceae; genus Sedimentitalea; species Sedimentitalea sp. The sequence continues at coordinate 63,383 of NZ_JBDWLR010000025.1, read as the reverse complement.
TTGAGCGAAGATGACTTTCGCTGTGGCGCGCAGGAACCAGATGATATCCCGGCACGTAACGCGTTGATCCGTGCGGATGAAAGCCCGTGCCCGGTGCATAACAACTGTTCAGGCAAACATGCCGGGTTTCTGACCCTCGCCGCGCATATGGGGGCCGGGCCGGAATACGTCGAGGTGGATCACCCGGTTCAGCAGGCCAGCCTGACTGCGATCGAAGAGACGACTCAGCTGGACAGCCCCGGCTATGGCATTGACGGATGCTCTGCCCCCAACTTTGCCACAACCGTGCATGGGTTGGCGCGGGCGATGGCGTTTTTTGCATCAGCGCAGGATCGGTCGGATCGGCAGAGTAATGCCGCCGCAAGTCTGACTGCTGCGATGATGGCACATCCCGAGCTTGTCGCAGGCGAGGGGCGGGCGTGCACAGAACTGATGCGTGCGATGGACGGCCGGGTCGCGATCAAAACCGGGGCCGAGGCGGTGTATGTCGCGATCGTCCCGGAAAAGCGCATGGGGATCGCGGTCAAGATCGTCGATGGCGGGACACGGGCCGCCGAATGCACAATCGCGGCGATTCTCGTCGGTCTCGGTGTTCTTGATGCAGAGCATCCGGCAACGCGGATGTTCATGAATGCCCCGATTCTGAATCGACGGGGCATGGTATGTGGCGTGATCCGACCGTCAGCCGGTCTGGGCTGACGGCCAGAACCGTCTTACTACATCTCCATATTGACGATTTCTGCGATTTCGACCGAACCGGAGCCATCCGCGACCATCGGGTTTGACTTTGCGATGGCGCAGGCTGCGTCGATGTCATCGGCAGAGATGATCGTGTAGCCTGAGACCGGGTTGGCACCGCCGTTGTCCGCAACACCAGAGGCGCTGACTGTTTTGGACATACCGACGGGGTTGCCGGGTTCCACCAGGCTGGGCCCGTTGACCTCCATCCATTTTCCCCATGCGGCCATGCTCTTGTCGATCTCTTCCTGGGTGTCGGGCATTCCGCCCCCGTGATAAACGAATAGAAAATTTGGCATTGGTTTACTCCTTGGTTGAAAATTGCAGGCTCAGCCCAACAGTTGGTCGAGTTTGTTAAGTGTCGACAACCAGCCGCGGCCATGATTCTGCGAGGATTCCAGTGTGTCGAGCTGACGATGCGACAGCGTGAACCGGGCGCCGGTTTCGGTGGGTGCGACGGCAAACGTGACATGGCTTTCCTTGCCGCGATTGTCGTTGCCGTCATGCCAGCCCCATGTAAAGCCGACCGAACCTTCGCCACCGGATTCTGGTGGTCGCACATGCGTGACCTGACCTGACACCTTGAACGGATCACCGCTTTCCTTGCCGACCATGACACAGACCCATGGACCGGTTTTGGTGAAATCCATCTCGCAGGTTTCCAAGCGCACACCTTCGGTGCCGAACCACTGTACGATTTCGTCCGGGCGAGTGACCGCAGCCCACAGCCGCTCGACATCGACGGGGTATTCGCGGATGAATTCGAGATCGTGTGTATCTTTCATGGTGAGTCCTCTGTTTCGGGGTTCAGCGCCAGAAGGCTGTCCAGCCGATTGAGGCTGCCCTCCCAGAAACTGCGGTGATCCATCGTCCAGCGGGCAATGGTCTGCATTGCCTCGGGCCTGACGGCATAATAGCGGTGGGTGCCTGCGGCGCGCTGGCGGATCAGCCCGGCCGCGCGCAGAACCTTGAGATGGCGTGAAACCGCAGGGGCCGAGATCGGGTAACCGGCAACAAGCTCTCCGGCGGGCAACTCGCCTTCGGCCATCAGCTTTTCCACCATCGACAGGCGGGTCGGGTCCGAGAGGGCCGCAAAGGTTTGTGTCAGATCAGTCATGATCTGATAATTAAACGAATTGTTATTTAACGCAAGCGTTAATTATTTGGGGCGTCAGACAGCGGCGAACTCATCCTGTGCATATCCCTGCAAATACAGCAGCGCCGTGAGATCGCCAAAGTTGATCCGCACATCACATTCTGCCGCGACTGATGGCTTGGCATGCAGCGCGACACCCGTGCCAGCGCGGCCCAACATGCCCAGATCGTTGGCCCCGTCACCGACCGCGATCACATCAGCCTCGGCGATGCCCAACCGCGCCGTGATCTGTTCAAGGGCCTCGATCTTGGCGGCGCGGCCCAGAATCGGATGCTGCACCTCGCCCGTCAGTTTGCCATCCGCAGTCAGCAAGGTATTGGCGCGATTTTCGTCAAAGCCAAGCTGCGCGGCCACGGCACCGGTAAAGGCCGTGAACCCACCTGAAACCAGTGCCGCATAGGCCGCTTTTGCCCGCATCGTGGCCAACAGGACCGGACCGCCGGGCATCAGGGTAATACGCGTTTCAAGAACCTTGGCGATAACCGCCTCGTCCAATCCGGCGAGCAAGCCAACCCGTTCTGTCAGCGCGCCTTCGAAATCCAGTTCACCGTTCATCGCCCGCGCGGTGATGTCCTTGACCCGGTCACCAACGCCTGCCTCGTCGGCCAGTTCGTCGATGCATTCCTGCTGGATCATGGTGCTGTCCATATCGGCCAGCAGCATTTTCTTACGGCGCCCATCGGCGGGCTGCACAACCAGATCGATCTGCATCTTTTGCAGTTCATCCCAGACCTGCCATTGGTTGTCCGGTTGTGTGGCGACCGCAAACTCCGCCGCGACATCAGGGCAGAGCCAAATTGCATCGCCCCCGCCCCAGGCATTGCGCAGCGAGTCGACCAGTGACGGTTCGAGCCGTGAGGTGTCCGGGTTGCTGAGCAGGGTAACGACAAACATGGGCAGGTTTCCGATAGGCAACAGAAGAGTAGCGTTTGAGGGTTCAAGCGGCGCTATAGCGACGTTTTTTGTCTTGTGAAAGGCCGGGACGGGCCGTATTCCCGCCGGTGGGACACCCCTCCCCAACGAGGGGCGCTATATCTGGAAGGGTAGCATAATGGCTATTGTACAACCGGCAACGCGGCCGGCGAACCCGCGTTTTTCCTCTGGCCCTTGCGCCAAACCCCCCGTTTTCGAGCTGACCAAACTTGCGGATGCGCCTCTGGGCCGCTCACACCGTGCAGCGATCGGCAAGGCCAAGCTCAAGTCCGCCATTGAGGAAACCCGCGATATTCTCGGCATCCCTGCGGATTACAAAATCGGCATCGTACCGGCCTCTGACACTGGCGCCTTTGAAATGGCGATGTGGAATCTGTTGGGTGAACGCCCGGTGGAAATGCTCGCTTGGGAAAGCTTTGGCTCCGGCTGGGTCACGGATGTGGTCAAGCAGCTCAAACTCGACGCGACTGTCAAGACCGCCGACTATGGCGAGATCGTTGATCTGGCGGGCGTCGATTTCGACAAAGACGTATGTTTCACCTGGAACGGCACCACATCCGGTGTGCGGGTTCCGAACGGCGATGTGATTCCCGCAGACCGCGCTGGCCTGACGCTGTGCGATGCGACCTCGGCCGCCTTTGCGATGGACCTGCCTTGGGACAAGCTGGATGTGACGACCTTCTCCTGGCAGAAAGTGCTGGGTGGCGAGGCCGCGCATGGCATGCTGATCCTGTCGCCGCGTGCGGTTGAACGGCTGGAAAGCTATACGCCGGCATGGCCCCTGCCCAAAATCTTCCGGCTGACCAAAGGCGGCAAGTTGATCGACGGTATCTTTACCGGTGCGACCATCAACACGCCTTCGATGCTTTGCGTCGAAGACTATCTGCTGGCGCTCGATTGGGCGCGCTCGGTCGGCGGCTTGAACGGCATGATCGCCCGTGCGGATGCCAACACCGCTGCCATCACCGACTTTGTTGCGGCGCACGAGTGGATCGAATTCCTCGCGGTTGACCCGGCGACACGCTCCAACACGTCTGTGTGTCTTAAATTTGCCGATGCCCGGATCAATGATGGTGCGACATTTGCCAAGGCCGTTGCCAAGCGGCTCGAGCAAGAGAACATCGCGCTGGATATCGGTGCCTATCGGGACGCACCCGCTGGGTTGCGCATCTGGTGTGGCAGCACGGTAGAAACATCGGACATTGCGGCGATGCTGCCATGGCTTGCCTGGGCGTTTGAGGCCGAAGTCGAGGCGCTGAGCGAAGCCGCCTGATCCATGCTTTTCCGGTTCCGGGCCTGACCCGGAACCTCCCCACAATTCTCTTATCAGGAGGCCTTGGACTGGATCCGAGGAACATAGACAATGACAAAACCCAAAGTACTCGTCTCTGACAAACTGTCCCCGACCGCCGTGCAGATCTTTCGTGATCGCGGTATCGACGTGGATTTTGAACCCGATCTGGGCAAAGACAAGGACAAGCTGGCCGAGGTGATTGGCCAATATGACGGCCTTGCGATCCGCAGCGCCACCAAGGTCACCGAAACCATCCTGCGCCATGCGGACAAGCTGCGCGTCGTTGGGCGTGCCGGTATCGGCACCGACAATGTCGACAAGGAAGCGGCCTCCAAAAAGGGCGTGATCGTGATGAACACGCCGTTTGGCAACATGATCACCACCGCCGAACACGCCATCGCGATGATGTTCGCCGTGGCACGCCAGATCCCCGAGGCATCTGCCAGCACGCACGCAGGCAAATGGGAAAAGTCCAAGTTCATGGGCGTCGAGTTGACCAGCAAGACTCTCGGCGTCATCGGTGCGGGTAATATCGGTGGCATCGTCTGTGACCGTGCACTTGGCCTGCGGATGAAAGTCGTCGCCTATGATCCCTTCCTGAGCGAGGAAAAGGCGCAAAAGATGGGCGTCGAAAAGGTCGAGCTTGGCGAACTGCTGGCGCGCGCTGATTTCATCACGCTGCATGTGCCGCTGACGGATACGACCCGCAACATCCTGTCCGCTGAGAACCTCGCCAAAACCAAAAAGGGTGTGCGCATCATCAACTGCGCGCGCGGCGGTCTGGTCGACGAAGAGGCGCTGGCCGAGATGCTGAAGTCGGGCCATGTCGCCGGGGCGGCGTTTGACGTGTTCTCTAAGGAGCCCGCCACCGAGAACCCATTGTTCGGTCTGCCCAACGTGGTCTGCACTCCGCATTTGGGTGCCGCAACGACCGAGGCGCAGGAAAACGTTGCCTTGCAAGTGGCCGAGCAAATGTCTGACTACCTGCTGACCGGGGCCGTAAGCAACGCGTTGAACATGCCGTCCGTTACCGCCGAAGAGGCCAAGGTCATGGGGCCATGGGTCAAGCTGGCGGGACATCTTGGTGCGTTCATCGGCCAAATGACGGACGAGCCGATCAAGGCGATCAATGTCCTGTATGACGGTAGTGTTGCGCAGATGAACCTTGATGCGCTGAACTGTTCGGTCGTGGCCGGCATCATGAAAAAGGCCAACCCCGATGTGAACATGGTCAGCGCGCCGGTTGTTGCCAAGGAACGCGGCATCAAGATCAGCACGACAAACCAAGACAAATCTGGCGCCTTTGACGGTTACGTCAAAGTGAGCGTGGTGACCGAGACTCGCGAGCGTTCGATCGCCGGTACGGTGTTCTCCGATGGCAAGCCGCGCTTTATCCAGATCAAGGGCATCAACATCGACGCCGAGGTCGGGGCGCATATGCTATACACAACCAACGATGACGTGCCGGGCATCATCGGGACGTTGGGCCAGACCATGGGCGAAAACGGCGTGAACATCGCTAACTTTACGCTCGGGCGCTCTGACAAGGGCGGCGAGGCGATTGCCCTGCTGTATGTCGATGCAGAAGTGCCTGCACCGGTGCGCGAAAAGCTCTCCAGCACCGGCATGTTCCGTCAGATCAAACCGCTGGAATTCGAAGTCGCCTGATCACGCCTTGCGCTGAAAGTACAAAATTGATGCCGCCCGCCAATTACAGCGGGCGGCATCATGGTATTCAGATCACGGTGCCGGACTCTCTGCTTTTCATTGCAGGCCAGCTGCGCTAGCCCACGCCCATGACACAACCGATCTACGCCGTAGGCGACATCCATGGCCAACTTGACTATCTCGAAGCCGCGCTCGACCTGATCGCTGCAGACGGAGGGGACGACGCCGAAATCGTGTTTCTCGGCGATCTCGTGGATCGCGGCCCAAACAGTCGGGGCGTGATTGAGCGCCTGATGGATGGACAGGCTGCCGGGCGAAACTGGCATGTCGTCAAGGGCAACCATGACCGCATGTTTGCGCGTTTTGTCAGCGAAGCCGAAGAGCATGATGAACGCATCCTGTCCGGCATCGGCTGGCTCAACCCGCGACTGGGCGGCATTGCGACACTGGCTTCCTTTGGGGTCGATGTCGAGACGGACACAACGTCGTCCCGCCTTTTTACCGAGGCGCAGCAGGCGGTACCGCAGGCGCATCTCGATTATATGAAAAACCTGCCGCTCTATCACGAACGCGGGGGCCTGTTCTTTGTTCATGCAGGTATCGCGCCGGGCGTTCCCTTGCAGGATCAGGTCGAGGACGACTTTGTCTGGATCCGGGATCCATTCCTCAAATACACGGAACCACACCCATGGCTGGTGGTGCACGGGCATACGGCGCTCGATTTTCCGCAACACTTTGGCAATCGTATCGATCTGGACGGCGGTGCCGGGTATGGCCGACCGATTGTTCCGGCAGTGTTTGAAGGCACCGATTGCTGGTTGTTGAGCAAAGGCGGTCGCGTTCGTTTGACGCCTTAACCGGCGTCCCAGAGGTCGGTTGACAGATATTTCAGGCCACTGTCGCAGATTATGACCCCGATCCTCCCCCCGGATTCCGGACCGGCCAGTAATTGAAGCGCGGCGGCGACGTTGGCGCCGGCGGAAAATCCGGCGAAAATACCCTCTTCTCGCGCCAGAGCACGGGTCGTTTCCCTTGCGTCCTCACCGCTGATCGTGAGGTAGTCATGCACTAAGTCGCTGTCCAACAGTGACAATTCCGGCATCGCATAGCCGCCGCCCTGTATCGGATGCCCCGGTTGCGTGATCGGTTGCCCCGCCAATGCCGCCGCGCCCGTGGGTTCAACGACATAGCCGCGCAGCAATGAGTTACGTTGCCGTAGCGCTGCCATCGTTCCACCGAATGTGCCACCTGATCCGGCGAAATCAGCGAAAGCGGTCAGGCTGCAATCACTATCGGCCCAAAGTTCCGGGCCGGTGGTGTCAAAATGCGCCTGTGTATTTCCTGTGTGCGCGAATTGATTGGCGCGAAAGGCGCCACGGTTCGCGGTGATGCGCTGTGCCTCGTCTTCGACCAGCGCTAAATCCACTCCCGAGACTTCGCCCGGTATGCTGTCCGGTGCCTGATCGACCAAGACCACCTCGGCGCCAAGCGCGGTCATCATCCGTGCCCGTTCAGGAGAATTGCCCCGACTCATCACCGCAACAAACGGGTGGCCGAGCACCGTGCATACAATCGCCAGCCCGGTGCCCATATTGCCACTGGTTAGTTCTATAACGGTTTGTCCGGGCGCGAGCGAACCATCGGCGCGGGCCGCGTCGATGATCCCACGGGCGGCACGGTCTTTCTTGGAGAATCCGGGGTTGAGGTAATCTAGCTTGGCCAGAATACGCCCTTCGAGGCCGCGTGCCTCAACCATCCGGTCCAGCCAGACCGACGGCGTGCGCCCGATGGCCCCGATGATGGAGTCGCTAGCGCTCATCTCCAGTCCAACACAACCTTGCCGCTTTGACCTGACTTCATCGCGTCAAAGCCGTCGGCAAAGTCATTTGCAGCGAACCGGTGGGTGATCACGCCGCTGACGTCCAGCCCATTCTGCAGCATGGCGATCATCTTGTACCAGGTTTCAAAGATTTCGCGGCCATAGACACCTTTGATGGTGATCGCCTTGAACACGATGCGCGACCAATCGACAGGCGATTTGCCCGGCGGGATGCCCAGCATCGCGATCCGTCCACCCATGGTCATTGCCTCGACCATCTGGTCCAGCGCCCGCTGATTGCCTGACATTTCCATGCCGACGTCAAAGCCCTGTTTCATACCGAGCCGTTTGATCACGGCGCCAAGGTCTTCGGTCGCGACGTTCACCGGCACGACGTCGGCGACCTTTGCCGCCAGATCAAGACGCGCCTGATTGATGTCGGTAATCGCCACATGCCGCGCGCCCACGTGCCGCGCCACGGCAGCGGCCATGATGCCAATCGGTCCGGCCCCGGTGATCAGCACATCCTCGCCCACCAGATCAAAGCTGAGCGCGGTGTGAACCGCATTACCAAGGGGATCGAGGATGGCACCAATATCGTCGCTGATTTCATCGGGCAGGGGAACGACGTTAAAGGCCGGAAGCCGCAGATATTGCGCAAACGCGCCCTGTTCGTTGACGCCGATGCCACGGGTTTCGGGATCAAGGTGAAATTTGCCCGCGCGCGCCTGGCGCGAATGGTGACCGATCAGGTGACCTTCGCCACTGCACCGCTGGCCAATTTCCAGATCCTCGACATCGCGACCGATCTCGACAATCTCTCCGGCAAATTCGTGGCCGGTGATCAACGGCACTGGCACGGTCTTTTCAGCCCATTCATCCCAGTTCCAGATATGGACATCGGTGCCACAAATGCCGGTCTTGTTGATCTTGATAAGTACGTCATCCGGGCCGATTTCTGGAACCGGCGCATCAACCAGCCACAACCCCTCGGCAGCTTGCGATTTTTCCAGCGCCTTCATGGTATTTTTCATGAGATCACTCCCAAATCCTTGCCGACGGTTTCAAATGCCCCCAGCGCACGGTCAAGTTCATCTCGCGTCAGCGCCGCGTTCATCTGAGTGCGGATGCGGGCCTGCCCGCGCGGTACCACCGGAAAGAAAAAGCCCGAGACATAGACGCCTTCGTCAAACAGGCGAGCGGCCATATCCTGTGCCAATTGCGCCTCACCCAGCATCACCGGCACGATGGGGTGTTCGCCCGGCAGCAGATCAAAACCCAGATTTTCAAGGCCTGCACGCCAGTAACGCGCATTTTCGAACAGGCGCGCACGCAGATCGGCACCGTTTTCCACCAGCCGGATCGCTTCGATTCCGGCGGCGACAATGGCGGGCGGCAACGAGTTGGAGAACAGGTAGGGGCGGGCGCGTTGGCGGAGCAGGTCGATCACCGGCTGCGGTCCGGCGACATAACCGCCGATGGCACCGCCAAGCGCCTTGCCCAGCGTACCGGTCAGGATGTCGGCGTGGATGCCGAAATGGTCAGGCGTTCCGGCCCCGTTTGGCCCCATGAAACCCGTCGCGTGGCAATCATCCACCATCAGAATGGCGTCATACCGGTCGGCCAGCGCGCGGATCTCAGGCAGTTTGGCCAGATAGCCATCCATGCTGAACACCCCGTCGGTGGCGATCATGATATGACGGGCGCCGTCTTCGCGTGCCGATTTCAGCTTTGCTTCGAGGTCGGCCATGTCCGAGTTGGCATAGCGGTAGCGATTGGCCTTGCAGAGCCGTATCCCGTCGATGATCGACGCATGGTTCAGCGCATCCGAAATCACCGCATCCTCGGGGCCAAGCAGCGGTTCAAAGACACCGCCGTTGGCATCAAAGCAAGCGGCAAACAGAATGGAATCATCCGTTTCCAGAAAGCCGGCAAGCCGCTTTTCCAGATCGCGATGGAGGTCTTGAGTCCCGCATATAAACCGCACACTGGCCATACCGAACCCGCGCGGGTCCATGGCGGCACGCGCCGCCGAGATGAGATTGGGGTGGTCAGCCAGCCCCAGATAGTTGTTGGCACACAGGTTAATGACGTGGCGATCACCGACATCGATCTCACCGCCTTGAGGCGACGTGATCAGGCGCTCGTGCTTGGTCATGCCTTCGGCTTCGATCTGGGCGAGTGTTTCCGTGATATGTGACAGGAATGCTTGGGACATGATTGGACCTCCGTTCGACTCAATTTCTACCATAGCGGAAAACAATCCGAAATAGAAGAATTTGCTATATCGGAAAAAAATCCGTGAAATTGGATGTGGCCGCGATACCCTGCATCACGGCGGCGGAGCAACCCTGAGAAGTTCTGATGTGATATCGTCTGCAGTATCAATCCGCAGCCGGACAGGCAGGGTGATGACCTTGCTTCTGAAGGCTGGCGGCAACCGAACAGCATCCTTTTCGGTCGTGACCATCTGCGCGCCCAAAGCACGTGCTTCGGTCTCCATCCGTGACATGAGGGCAGAAGTCAGCGGCTGATGATCATCCAGCGGTTCGCATCGGCGCAGATCGGCACCCAGATCGCGCAGTGTCGCAAAAAACTTCTCGGGCGTTCCGATCCCAGCAAAGGCAAGGACCGGCGTGTCGGTCCAGTCCATGCCAGTCTGCAAAGGTCCAACCACGCCTGTCACATGCGGGACGCTCAATGCGCTGGACCATTCAGTTGCAAATTTCGCCTGCGCGGCCTTGTCGCCCAGTGACAAAACCAGATCGGCACGCTGCAATCCCTGTTTCACTGGTTCGCGCAAGGGACCCGCAGGCAGGCAACGGCCATTGCCAAAGCCTTGGGCGGCGTCCACCACGATGATCGAAAGGTCTTTGGCGACCGCAGGGTTCTGGAATCCGTCATCCAGCACGATGACACTGGCCCCCGCCAAGGCGGCGGCTTGCGCTCCGGCGGCTCGGTCATTGGCCACCCAGACCTGTGCAAAGGCAGCCAGCAGTAAGGGTTCGTCACCGGTATCCGCAGCGGTGTGTTTTGACGGGTCGACCGACACCGGTCCGGTCAATCGACCGCCATATCCGCGCGTCACCACAAAGGGCTCATGCCCGGCATTGCGCAATTGCTCGACCACCCAGATCACGGTCGGCGTCTTGCCCGTGCCGCCCGCGTTCAGATTGCCCACGCAGATCACCGGAATGTCCGGACGGGCCACGGGCTTGCGCGCGACCCGGCGCGCGGTGGCGGCGGCATAGATATGCCCCAAGGGTGACAGCAACCGCGCGCGCCAGTCTGGAGTGTCTGGACCTGTGAACCAGAAGTCAGGTTGGCGCATGATCTGCCCCGGCCCCGTCCAGACGATCAAGGATCATGTCGACAAGCTCATCGGTCATGTGCGCCCCTTCGGTGACAACCTTCCATCCGGCCAGCGCCATCGTTGCCGCATGATCGGGTGCGGCAAGCTGAACGACCGCACTGCCCAGCGATTCACCATCATGCACAGTTCGCGCGGCACCTGCCGCCGCAAGGCGTGCATAGGTTTCCATGTGACCGGCGACATGGCTGCCATAGAGGATCGCAGACCCGAGGGCGGCGGCGTCCAGCGGTGAATTGCCATTTGCCTCGGGTGACAGCGAATTGGCCATGAAGGTCAGCGGGGCAAGACGATACCACAGGCCAAAATTGTCGGCGTCACGGGACAGGATGATCTGGGTGTTATCGTCGACCACATCACCGGTGTCCCAATCGACGCTGCGCATGTTGCGGGCGGAAATTCCGCGTTTCAGCGCTTCGGCATCTGCATCCGCATGAACCACGAGTACGAGCACGAGGCGATGCAACAGCCTGAGCGCCGCCCGATGCGCGTCAAGAACGGCATCGAACTCTGCCTCTGTGACATGCGCGGCGAGCCAAACCGGGCGTCCGGCAAGCTCGGCGGTCACTTCGGCCAGCTCGTCATCCGAGCAGAGTGGCGGCGTGCCGCAGCTGCGCAGACGCGTCGCGACACGGATATGGGTATTGGGGACGCCGACGTTTCGGATCATCTGGGCGGTGGCATCGGTGTTCACGAGGATAGTATCAAATTGGGCGAGGCTGGGACCAGTCAGGTCGGGGAACCAGTTGTAGCGCCGCGCTGGAAAATCGGTTTCGCCAACATCCAGAAGGATCATCGGCAGTTCGACTTTCGAGGCCGCCGCAAGCAGGTTGGGCATCAGGTCGCCACCGGTCCACAGGCAGAGATCCGGTTGCCAGTGTTCGATAAAGGCCTGGGCCGTGCCGGGGTGGTCGGACTCAAGGGATACGATGTGATCACAGCCATTCTGCGGAGCCGGTGGCGGATCAAACCGGGCCTGTTCGATCGTGATGAGCAAATACAACTCCGGGCGCATGATGCGAAGGCGCAGGCTGAGATCGCACAGGGCGGAATAGCGCTGTTCATTGGTGGCATGGGCCCAGATCAGTTCGCCCTGCGGACGCTCGGGGTGTTGCGTGGACGCGCTGTAAGGTTGGCGCCGGGAGAAGGCGCGATAGGCTGCGAGACCGAGCGAGCGGTTCATTTGGACAGCGCGACGGTTTGGATCACGCGACCACTGCGCCGCGTAACACAGGACGAAGGCGTTGGACCATGTTCAATATCCTTTGTTCAAACGCAGTAACAGGAACCAGCCTAGCCTACGAGATGCGCATCACCCGTCAAGGCAAGGCACATCAGGATGGGCGAAGTCCTGCCCGGAGAAGACTGTGTATCTCCCGCCCGCCGGCCACCAGCCCGTTGATGGTCGGATGTGCATTGTTGAAAATCGGCGTTGCGCCGGTCTTGTCGGTGCAAAGCGCGCCCGCCTCGCGCAGGATCAACTCTCCGGCGGCGATATCCCATTCCCAGCAGGGGTGAAGGGTGATCATACCGTCAAAGCGCCCTTCGGCGACGGTCGCCATGCGATAAGCCAGCGACGGGCGATAGGCGCGTGTGAAACCCGGTATCTTGCCATCGCGCCAGTTCGCCTCTGCCATGCTTGGTCGATTGGCCAAAATCTCGGAGCTCTCCAGATCGCCGGTCTGCGATGGTTTCAACGGTTTGCCATTGACGGTTGCGCCTTGCCCGGTGGCGGCGACATACATCAGGTCCCGCTTAGGCAGATAGACCACACCGGCTGTCACGACGCCCCGCTCCGCCACCGCAATGGCGTGCGCCCAGGTTGAACTGCCTTCAGCAAAGCTGCGCGTGCCGTCAATCGGGTCGACGATGAACACCCGTTCGCGCGACAGGCGGTCAACGCTGTCCTCGGTTTCCTCCGAAAGCCACCCATAATCGGGCCGGGCCGTGCGCAGCGTATCGTGCAGCAGGTCGTTGACGGCCAGATCAGCCTCTGTCACGGGGCCGGCTCCGTCCGGTTTGTCCCAGCGACGTGCCTGCGGGCCAGTATAGCCCAAAGCGACTTTTCCCGCCGCCCGTGCCGCGTCAATCAAAAGCTCAAGATCAGTCGCCGGCAAGGGTCATCCCTTCGACCAGAAGCGACGGAACCACGCGCGACAACCACGGGCGGGCATCGTTTGCCGGGATGATCCGGCGCAACATGTCACGCAGATTGCCCGCGATGGTGCATTCGTTGACCGGGTGGGTGATTTCACCGTTCTCAACCCAGAATCCCGAGGCCCCGCGTGAATAATCGCCGGTGTTCGGATTGATGGTGCTGCCGATCATAGAGGTCACAAGCAGACCGGTCCCCATGGACGCAATCAGATCGGCTCTGCTCTGTTCGCCCGGCGTTAGTGCGATATTCCAGTTGGCCGGGGACGGCGGTGACGACACGCCGCGCGCGGCATTCCCGGTCGGCGACATATCCAGCTTGCGGGCGCTGGAAAGATCCAGTGACCAGCCGGTCAGCACACCGTTTTCCACAATTGCACGGCGGGTGGTGGGCAACCCCTCGCCATCAAACGGACGAGACCCGGAGGCGCGTGCGCGATACGGATCTTCAATGATCGACAGATGGTCTGGCAGCACGGGTTCTCCCAGACAGCCCTCAAGCCACGAAGAACCACGGGCAACCGCCGCACCGTTGGCAGCCGACAGCAGATGCCCGATAAGCGATGCCGCGATGCGTTCGTCAAACAGCACCGGATAGCTGCCGGTGGCCGGTTTGCGCGCGTTTAGCCGTTCAATGGCTCGCTCGCCTGCGACCCGCCCGATTTCATCCGCACTGCGCAGATCGGACTGAAATATCCGCGCGTCACCATCATAGTCGCGCTCCATATCGGTGCCCGTGCCTGCGATGGCCACGCAGCTCACCGATCGGCTGGTGCGGTTGTACCCGCCGGAGAACCCGTTGGTCGACGCCATATGCATGGTTTGTGCGCCGTAAGAGGCGTTTGCCGACTGCACCTGTGAGACGCCCGCAACCGCAAGCCCGGCCGCCTCGGCGGTCAGTGCGTCCTGCTCCAGCGTGGCAGGATCCGGTTCAGGGGTTGAGTCGGCCAGTTCGAGTGCGGCGACGTCCCAGGTTTGTGCGATCTGTTCCGACCCTGCGATACCAGCATGGGGGTCTTCGGGCGCTTCGCGGGCCATTGCGACCGCGCGTTCAGCCATTGCCGCGATGGTTGTCGCGCTGCTGTCCGAGGCGGAGGTGATGGCAGATCGCTGGCCAATGAAAACCCGAAGCCCCAGATCGGTCGCCTCGGACCGCTCCGCCATTTCAAGCGTTCCGTTGCGCACGTCGATGGAGAGCGATGTGCCTTGAACCGTGAGCGCCTCGGCAGCGTCTGCTCCGGCGTCGCTGGCCGCGCGCAGCAACGCAGCGGCAAGTTCTTGCAAAGAGTCGGACATGCGGTGTCTCTCCGGATTGGGCAACAGGTTACGCCAGCAGGTATCCCTGCTGGCGGCGGCCTGCAAGTGGTGGCCGGTTCGGCCTGCGACATCCCCGGCCTGCTGCGCCTATTGAATGCGCTGGCCGTTGGCCATGATGTGCCCCTGATCGTTGATCTCGATCTTGGAGTTCAGCGTGTCAGGCTCGTCACCCGGAACCGCCAGCAGCCCCATCATCATGCGTGCGCCCATGGCTTCCTGTTCTGCGACAAGACCCATGCTGCTGAGTTTGTCGAGCAGAGCGTTGGCACCGGCCAGTTTAAGGTCGATAAACCCGGTTGGCCGTGGATAGCCATTCATCGTGGCGGTGTCGGAATTGTCAAAGGTGAAATCGCCTGTGCCGGTGACGCTGGCACCGACGAGGGACACGAGCAGTTTGTTGATGGTCAAGGCGCTAATTTCGGCCGGGGGTTTGCCCGCCTGTTCAATCAGTGCAGCCTCGGTTGGATCCAGCAGGTTAAAGAGCATCTTGCCCTTGCCAACGGCATCCATCATCACGGTGGCTGGATCGCGCGGCAATTGGGCTGCTGGGTCGATCATCGACCACAGCATCTCGGACATGGTGAATTCACTCAGGTTAAGACCAATTGCAAAGTCCTGATCTTCATCCGATTTGCGCACCGGCATGCTGAGGTTGAAGGCCGTCACCGCTGCGGCGATCTCGACGGGAACAGGCAATTCGGCGCCTTGCATCGAAATCGAGGACTGCTTCTGTTCCACGTCATAGGCGATACCGTTCGCGTCCATCTTGAACCCGAGGGTGCCACCCTGCGAAGAGCTTGCGAAGGAAAAGGGACTGCCATCGCCAACCCCGTCGATTGCCGTGTTGCCGGCGCCATAGGCCATCGTGGCATCCACGGCGAACCCGTCTTGAAGTGAGGCATCAAAATCATCGGGATCCAATTCAAGCGGTATGGCGCCGGTCCCTTCGACACTGACGTTCTGCATCACACCCTTGAAACTGCCCATGTCCTCAGACTCCGGGTCGTCGAATGCGATATCATAATTCACCACATCCGCCGTCATCTGTTGGCTGTAGGTGCGCAGATCGCCCTTGAGCAACCGAGTCTTGGTGTCGATGTTTTCGAGCGCCACGAGCACGCGAAGCATCTCTTCAGGCATGGGTTCGTTGTCGATGCTCAGCGACGTCAGTTCCATCGTCGCGCGCGTCGACGCATAGGCATAGGTCACATCTTCGGGGCTGCCCGAGGCGGTCATGCCAGTGTCGGTATGCGCATAGGTCAGAACGCCTGTCACCGGGCCATCGTCATCTACTTCGCTGTGGAATGTCATCGGTATGCTGTCGGGCATCGTGATGCTGACCGTTCCGTCGCCGTTTTCGGCAAAGGTCAGCGCGTCCATGGTGATCGCAAATGATCCATCGTCATCGGGGATCGGCATCTCGATGGAAAGGTTGTTGATGGTCAGATTCCCAGCGGAACTCTGTTCGTCGCCGGTCACGGAGTAGCCGGTCGAAGCGAGGTAGTCTTTCCAGTCCGCCCAGACATCATTTGCCGTCAGATCGGCATAGGCCGCCTGCGTGGCGAGTACATATACAATCGCGGCGCCGAAGCCCTGCGCAAAACGAGCGGTCATGGGTAAACCCTTCCAAAGAAAAATCCGCCGCATCGTCTGCGCTTGGCAATCGGGCGTCAAGGGGTGGACCCGATCAATTCGCGGCATTACCACGGGACCATGCAGCATTGTGAAGGATCGTGCAGATGGACATGACAGGAAAGACGGTACTGATCACCGGTGCCAGTCGCGGTATCGGGGCCGAAGCGGCGCGGGTTTTTGCGCTGGCCGGGGCCAATGTCGGACTGTTGGCACGCAGTGAGGCGAGCGTCGAAAGCCTTGCCGCCGATCTGGGCGAACGCGCCTTTGGCATGGCCTGCGACGTGAGCGACTATGCCCAGGTCGAAGCCGCCGTACAGGCCTGTGTCGCTCGGTTTGGCGGGCTGGAGGTGCTGATCAACAACGCCGGTGCGGTCGAGCCGATATCGCATCTGGCAACTGCGGACCCTGCCGAGTGGGGGCATGTCATCGATATCAATCTCAAGGGCGTGTTCTATGGCATGCGCGCAGCCTTGCCGGTGATGACCAAGGCCGGTGGCGGCAGCATTCTGACCATCAGTTCGGGCGCGGCACACAGCCCGATCGAAGCGTGGAGTCATTACTGTTCGTCCAAGGCCGGTGCGGCGATGCTGACCAGCTGCGCTGACAAGGAGAACCGCGAGGCGGGCATCCGTGCCATGGGGCTGTCGCCGGGGACGGTGGCCACCCAGATGCAGCGCGAGATCAAGGCCAGCGGCATCAACCCGATCAGCCAGCTTGACTGGGAAGATCACATTCCCCCCGACTGGCCAGCGCGCACATTGCTGTGGATGTGTTCACCGGATGCCGACGAGTTTATAGGCACCGAAATTACCCTGCGTGACGAAGCCATTCGCAAACGGGTCGGCCTGACATGATCGAGCTGGCGCGTGATGACGGCCTTTGGACTGTAACGATAAATCGGCCGGACAAGGCCAATTCGCTGACCGGTGACATGCTCGCCGAACTGGCCGAGATCGCCGAGTCGGCGACCGATGCGCGCGCCTTGATCCTGACCGGCGCGGGCAAGGTGTTCAGCGCCGGTGCGGATCTGGACGAAGCGCGCGCCGGATTGGCCAAATCGGATCTTTGGGAGCGTCTTTCGAGTGCAATTGCCGCTTTGCCTTGTCTGACTGTCGCCGCGCTGAACGGGACGCTGGCGGGGGGCGCGATGGGCATGGCGCTGGCCTGTGATCTGCGCATTGCCGTGCCCGGTGCCAAGTTCTTTTACCCGGTGATGAAGCTGGGATTTCTGCCGCAACCGTCTGACCCCGCACGCCTGATGGCGCTGGTCGGCCCTGCGCGCGCCAAGCTGATCCTGATGGCCGGGCAACGGATCCTTGCGGATGAGGCTTTGCAATTCGGTCTGATCGACCGGATTGTCGCACCGGACATGTTGTTGGATACGGCCCGCGATCTGGTGGCCGACTCCTGCGCAGCCAGCGCTGGCGTTGCGGCCGGAATCGCGCGGCTATGCGGTAAATCTGCCAGTTAGGTCCGGTTGCGCCGCTTGCCCGGAACGCGAGACCGGAACTCGGGCGGTCGTTTTTGAACCCAGGTGATGAACTTGGCCAATCTGGGATGAGAACGCAGTGCATCGATGGTGCTGAAGTCCCGCGCGAGTTCGGTTTCTGACAGGCTGGCGTGGATCTCGCGATGACAGATTTCGTGGAGCAACACCGTCGGCCCGCCCTTGCCACCCCGCAAGCGCGGGATCAGGTGGTGTCGGCTTTGCGGCGCATCATCCGGGATCGGGCGGCCGCACAGAGCGCATACCGCGGGCGTCTCAGCAGACATCATGCTTGATCCTTTGCTGCCAGACGGGCAAGGGTCTTTGGGTAATACGTGAAACCAGTATGGGCAAGTGTGATGGATTTTGATCTGGAGAGCCAACCGGAGATCGTACGCCAGGCCGTTGATCTTGGGTTGCAGGGTTGGGAACTGGCCAAGGGATGGTTGCTGAGCCCCGCAGCTTGGACACAGTTTGCCCTGTTGGTGGGGGCATTTGTCGTTGCCCTTCTGATAACCCGCAAGGTCCGTCCGGTTTTGACCCGGCTTTTGACACCACCCCAGGGTCAGGAAGGCATCATTGCTACCGCGCGACGCACGGTGCTGGCCTTTCTGCCGCTGATCCTGCCGCTCTTGGCCTATTTGTTCACCGGTATCGGCGAAGGTGTCGTACGATCCCTGTTTGACAGCGGCGAAGTCATCGCGTTCGGCAAACGGGTCTTTCTGTTCCTTGCAGCGCGCATTCTGGTCAAGGAAATCATCGACGAGCCGTTCCTCAATGCGCTCGGTCGGTTCGTATTGTTGCCGATTGCGGCGCTTTACGCGTTGGGCTTGCTGGATGACGTCAGCCTGTGGCTCACCGAAACCACCGTCGGGCTGGGCAATATCCGGTTCTCATTGATGGCCATCGCACGGGGTGTGATCGCGGGCAGCCTGTTGTTCTGGTTCGGGCGCTGGTCCAACGATCAGTCCGCCGCGTTCCTCAAGAAGCAAGAGCAGATGCGCCCGGCCACTCGCGAACTTGCGATCAAGACGGCAGAGATCGCGATCTTCGGCCTCGCCTTCATCCTGCTGATGAACATCATGGGCGTGAACCTTTCGACGCTCGCCGTGCTTGGTGGTGCGATTGGTGTCGGTCTCGGGTTCGGCCTGCAAAAAATCGCTTCGAACTTTATTTCGGGTGTGATCCTGCTGCTCGAAGGGCAGGCGACCGTGGGCGACTATGTGGAACTGGATGGCGGCGAAGCTGGCACCATCGTCAAGATGACAGCGCGCGCGGCGATTCTGGAAACCTTTGATGGTCGCTGGATCGTGGTGCCAAACGAGGATTTTATCACAACCCGCGTGGTGAACTATTCTGACAGCGGATCGGCCAATCGCTACGAAGCGCCGTTTTCAGTCAGCTATGACACCGACATCAACAAAGTCCCCGACATTATTGAGGCAGCCGTTGGAAAACTGGAGTTCGTATTGAAAGAGCCCGACGGACCGGATTGCGAGTTGCGCGGTTTCGGAGACAGCGGCATTGATTTCGCAGTTGAATTCTGGGTGAACGGGATCGACGACGGGCGCAACAAATTTACGCCCAAAGTGTTGTTCGCGGTTTGGAACGCGCTCAAGGACAATGACATCGAAATCCCCTATCCGCATCGGGTCGTCGAGCTGAAAGGCGGGTTACCGGCAGCGCCTGAATGACAGCCCCCTGTGCTTTGGTCATCGGTGCTGGCCCGGCGGGATTGATGGCCGCAGAGGAATTGGCGCGGGCCGGATGCCGGGTGACGGTGGCCGAGGCCAAGCCCTCGGTTGGTCGCAAATTTCTGATGGCAGGGAAATCGGGGCTGAACCTGACCAAGGATGAACCTGCTTTGCGGTTCAATGCGGCCTATGGCGACGCGACTGAATGGTTGCAACCGATGCTCGCCGAATTTGACGCAACAGTGGTGCAGGACTGGGCACGGGGGCTGGGGCAAGAGTTGTTCACCGGCAGCAGTGGCCGGGTGTTTCCGGTATCGATGAAGGCCAGCCCGTTGTTGCGCGCGTGGCTCGCACGGCTGGATGATTTAGGGGTCATCCGACAGACGCGCTGGCGCTGGACTGGCTGGGCAGAGCACGGCGCAGCCCGATTTGACACGCCCGACGGACCGCAAGAATTGGCTTCGGATGTGACGGTTCTGGCGTTGGGCGGTGCGAGCTGGGCGCGGTTGGGATCAGACGGGGCCTGGGCGAATATTCTGGCGGCACGTGGCGTCGAAATGGCGGCATTCGCACCATCCAACGTTGCGATTGAAATGGATTGGAGCGCGCATATGGTGCCGCATTTCGGCGCGGCGTTGAAATCCGTTCGCTGGCATGCTGGCGACCTGCCGTCGCGCGGAGAGGCGACGATTTCGCGTCGTGGGCTGGAGGGCGGGGGCATCTATTCTCTGACACCGGCCCTGCGGAGCGGAGCCGCGCTGAGCGTTGATCTGGTGCCTGATCTGAGTGTTGAGGAACTGGCAAAACGATTGCGTTCCAAGGGGAGCAAGGCGCGCCTGTCTCACTGGCTGAAGAACGGGTTACGATTGCCGCCAGCCAAGGTCGCGCTGTTCTTTGAGATGACGCAAGGCGATCCGCGGCCACGCGAGAAATGGGTCGAGACGCTCAAGGCTTTGCCGGTGCAGACAACTGGGTTGCGCCCGATGGACGAGGCGATTTCGACGGCGGGGGGCGTTGCGCGCGCGGCGCTGGATGATGGGCTTATGTTGCGGGCCGTCCCCGGCGTGTTCTGCGCCGGAGAGATGCTGGATTGGGATGCTCCGACGGGCGGCTATCTTTTGACGGGGTGTCTGGCGACAGGGCGTTGGGCCGGACGCGCGGCGGCCCGGATGGCGCAAAATGGATGAACAGACGCGAATCTAACAAGTCTATTCAAGTGCACGAACCCGCTTGAAAGCGTCACGCGCGCGCATGGTTTTTCCATAGGCCAGCATGGTTTCGTTCTCGACCGGGAATTTCGCGCCGAACGCCCAATTCAGGCAATGAACCGCGATGATATCGGGAATTGTCATGGTGTCGCCCATCAGGAACGGACCTTGGAATTGATCGGCTAGTCGATCGACATTGCGCCCGAATTCCCAGGCGAGGCTGGGTTTGACATCAGGTACACGCTTGTCTTCGGGCAGAACAAAGCTGTGACGTGCCGCTGTCCACAAAACCGCGTCCAGTTCATCAAGGATCATGTGGCTTAGCGCATCTTGCCGGGCGCGGTTGATGCTGCCTGCGGGAAAGGTCAGCCCACCATGTTTGTCGCCCAGATAGGTCATGATCGCGGTCGAGTCAGTGATCGTTTCATCGCCATCCTGCAACACGGGGATCTTGCCGAGCGGGTTCAGGGCCATGATAATCTCGCTGCGGGGTGGGGCCTTGATTAGCTCGTAGGGCTCGCCCAGCTCTTCAAGCATCCAGAGAACACGAAATGTGCGTGTGTTGATACTGCCATAGACCTTGTACATTTGTGTCTCCCGATGAAATGCCGACCGAATAGAGGGGCGAATGGCTGGCGTGGTCAAGGCCAGTTATCGTGATCTGAGACGCATCGCGAGCCAGATCAGCGTGCGTTCCATGATCGCCATGGCCGGGGCCGTCTGACCGGCCGATCGCAATTGCAAATCGGTATCGGTGAGCCGGGTCAGCGCCTTTTGCAGCTCGGCGGGTCCCCACGCCTTGGCTTGCCGGATGATCCGGTCGCGGCGCGGGCCATAGACCGGCGGGCGCAGCCGTCCGATGCCGGACGCGGGCCCACCAGGGTCTGCGGCCGCGGTGTAAAGCGTGCGAAAATGCCGGGTGGCCCCGATGCAGAGCGTGACGGCGTTGGTGCCCTGTGCCTGCAAGCGGGTCAGCAGGGGGCCGATCTCTTCCTTGCGCTGTTCAGCGACCACGTTGAGGATATCGTCCAGCGCCGCCTCGGTCGATTGCGGCGCGCAGGCCGTGATGTCATCAAGGCTCAGGTCGCTATCGTCGCCGTGTTTGTAGATCGACAGCTTTTCGATGGTCCGCGCAAAGTCACCGGGGCCAAGGGCCGCCGCCAGATCGGCCAGCGCTGCCATGCTGTCGGCAGGCACCTTTTGCAGCCCTGACGTATTGAGGATGCGCTCGATCTCGGCACGGCTGGGTGGCTCGTCATAAAGGCCGACCGCCACGGTGTTGCGGTGGTTCTCAAACAGTTTGCGCAGCTTTGAGCTGGCCTTGAGCTGGTTTGCCGTGACAATGATCTGCGCGTCACCGGCCTGCCAGTCGTCAACGGCGGACTGGATCGCGGGGGTTGCCACATCGGTGGCCGATTCGACAAAGACCGCGCGCGGGCCGGGAAAAAAGCCAACCGCCTTGACCGCATCCAGCAGCAGGGCCGGATCACCGCGCAAATCGGCACCCGGCATTCTGGTCAGGCGCATTTCCTCTTCGGCCCCTTGGCCAAGCAGCGCCGCGATCACCTGTTGGCGCTTTAGCGCAACCCGCATCGCGTCCGCGCCATAGATCAACAGGCCGGTGCGGTCGGGATCAGGCTTGGCAAAATAGCTGTCCGCGTCGCGCCCGGCGAGTTTCACGATGGGATGTCCACGGTTGCGTTCAGTTGACGTACGACCTGATCCGCAAGAATCACCATCAGCCGTTCCCGCGCATCACGCTGCGCGGCCAGCGTTTCTGCGGTGTTGCCAGTTGCGGAATAGCCGGTGAAATTGGTCACACGCCCGGTTTCGATTGCCTGCGCGCTGCCGATATCTTGCAGTGTGTAGTCAATGGCGCCGATCACGCTGTAATAGGTGATGTCGCCAGATGCGGTGATACCCTGCCCCTGAATGCCGATCTCCAGCACCATCGCCAGCCGATAGGCCGGGTCGGTGGAGCGGCCCAACTGTTCTTCGAGGCGACGCACAAGGAAATAGGTGTTCACGCCTTCGGGCGCGTCAACGCGCACCTTGCCATAGAGCGCCTTGCCACCACCACCGGGCCCATAGACCGGTTCAAAACCACAGGCGGCGAGCGCCAGCGGCATCAACAACAGAGAGCGTCGGTCAAACAACGACATTCACGATCCGGCCGGGGACAACGATAACCTTTTTCGGCGCCGCCCCGTTCAACGCCTTTTGCACAGCGTCCACTGCCAGCGCGGTTTTTTCAACCTCGTCCTTGCTCATATCCTTGGGCACGCTGATTTCCGCGCGGCGCTTGCCGTTGATCTGGATCGGTAGCGTCACGGTGTCGTCAATCAGCATTGCAGGGTCCGCAACGGGCCACGGCGCGGTGGTGATCAGCCCTTCGCCGCCAAGGCGGGTCCAGATTTCCTCGCTCAGATGCGGGGTCATCGGGGACATCAACTGCGCAAGGGTTTTCACGGCTTCCAGTTTCGCGGCCTTGCCGGCCTTGGATTTTGCCAGCGTGTTGGTAAAGGCATAGAGTCGGGCGATTGCCGCATTAAAGCCAAAGGATTCGACGCCCAACGTCACATCGTTGATGGCCTTGTGCATTTCGCGCAAGAGATCCTGATCAACGGCTTGCGGGCCGGTGTCAGAAGCTGCGATGTCGTCTGCGATCCGATAAACGCGGCTGAGGTGCTTGTGCGCGGCCTCGGCACCGGCGGCAGTCCATTCCACGTCCCGTTCCGGAGGACTGTCAGACAGCACGAACCAGCGCGCGGTGTCTGCGCCATAGGCCGAGATGATGCTGACCGGATCGACCACGTTTTTCTTGGATTTCGACATCTTGGCCGAGGGGATGATCTCGACCTCAGTGCCGTCGGCCAGTTTCCCGTCGGCAATATCCTCGGGCAGATGATAGACCGGGCGGCCCCGTTCATCGCGGGTCTGATAGATCTCGTGCGTGACCATGCCTTGGGTAAACAGGGCATCAAACGGTTCGATTGCCTTTTCCGGCAGATGCCCGGTGATCTGCATCGCCCGCGCGAAGAAGCGGGAATAGAGCAGGTGCAGGATCGCGTGTTCGATGCCGCCGATATACTGATCGACATTCATCCAATAGTCCGCCTCGTCCAGATCGGTCGGGGTTTCGGCGCGGGGCGCGGTAAAGCGGGCATAGTACCACGACGAATCGACAAACGTATCCATCGTGTCGGTTTCGCGCTTGGCCGGTGCGCCACAGGCCGGGCATGGGCAATCGCGCCAGGTCGGGTGGCGGTCAAGCGGGTTGCCGGGGATGTCAAAGGACACATCATCGGGCAGGCGAACCGGCAGATTTCCCTTTTTCTCCGGCACCACGCCGCAGGTGTCGCAATGCACCACGGGAATCGGGCAACCCCAATACCGCTGCCGTGACAGACCCCAATCGCGCAGGCGGAACTGGGTCTTGCCTTCGCCCATCCCCTGCGCTTCGGCCCAGTCGATTGTGGCATCAATGGCCTCTTGGCCGGTGGCCACGTCCAAGCCTGCGGGTTGGTCGATCCAGCGGACCTTTTCGGTCTTGGGCGGTACATAGGCGGTGTTTTCAACACGGCTGTCATCGTCCATCGCAACAAAGGTGTCGATCACGTTCAGGTCGTATTTGCGTGCAAAATCAAGGTCGCGCTGGTCGTGCGCGGGGCAACCAAAGATCGCGCCGGTACCGTAATCCATCAGTACGAAATTCGCGACCCAGACCGGCAGGGTCTGATCGGGGTGCAGCGGGTGTTGTACCGTGAGGCCGGTGTCAAAGCCGCGTTTGTCGGCCTTTTCCAGTTCGACTTCGGATGTGCCCAGCTTGCGACAGTCCGCGTTGAATGCGGCAAGGTCGGGGTTGTCCGCCTCGAGCGCGCGCGACAGCGGGTGATCGGTCGAGAGCGCCATAAAGGATGCGCCGGCTAGTGTATCGGGGCGGGTGGTGTAGACCTCGATCCCGTCATGGCCATGTTCGGGCGCGGTCAGATCGAACGTCATCTGGAGCCCGCGCGATTTTCCGATCCAGTTTTCCTGCATCAACCGGACCTTGGCAGGCCAGTTTTCAAGCCCGTCCAGTGCCTCGAGCAGTTCTTCGGCCATGTCGGAGATCTTGAAGAACCACTGGGTCAGCTCGCGGCGTTCTACATCGGCACCAGAGCGCCAGCCCTTGCCGTCGATTACCTGTTCGTTGGCCAGAACCGTCATGTCGACCGGATCCCAGTTCACCACCGCGTTCTTGCGATAGACGAGGCCGGTCTCGAGCATGTCCAGAAACAGCGCCTGTTGCTGGCCATAATATTCAGGGTCGCAGGTGGCGAACTCGCGTGACCAGTCGATCGACAGGCCCAGAGGCTTCATCTGGTCCCGCATGTCGGCGATATTCTGATAGGTCCAGTCGCGCGGATTGGCCCCGATTGCCATTGCGGCGTTTTCCGCAGGCATTCCAAACGCATCCCAGCCCATCGGGTGCAGCACGTTATGCCCGGTGGAAATCTTGTAGCGCGCGATGACGTCGCCCATCGTATAGTTGCGCACGTGCCCCATGTGGATCCGCCCCGAAGGATAGGGAAACATCTCAAGCACATAGTACTTGGGGCGGTCGGTCTTGTGGCTGGCGGTAAAGACGCTGGCCTTGTTCCAGGCCTCTTGCCACTTTGATTCGATTTCTGCGGCAGAGTAGCGCGACATGAAAGCGGTCCTTTGACTGAAAACGCCGGGCAATAACCCGGCGCCCTGATGGTTATGTGTGCGTTGGCGTCAGATACGACTGTCTTGCACGCGGAGCTGGCGGGCGCGGGATAGGATGGCGTCTTCGACCGCACGCGTGGTTGCGGCGCTGACCGGTCCGCCTTGAGTATGCAGCGAAACCTTGAGCGAGCGCGCATCAAGGGCGGGATCGTCGATGAGCACAGTGGCCCGATAAGACCTGCCGCCACCGGGCGGCGTGCCGTATCCGGTCACGATCACACCGGTAAAGGGATCGACATCGGTCACAGGCAGGAACCCGAGCACATCAAGCGACGCGGACCAGAGATACTTGTTCACGTTAACTGTCTGGTCGGTCGTGTTGGGGCCGAAGATGTCCCAGATCGTCGACCCATCGGAATCGGTAAAGCCGGCCGTTTCGGGATTGTTCGATATATAGTCTGACGGTGGTGGCGTATAGGGAACAGACCGGTCGCCAGAACGCCGGTTGCCGCAGGCCGTCAGGCCCAGACAAACCAGAATGAGCAACGTTGCCTTGAGGAATCCAGTGAGGTTCATCGTTAAATCCCGAACAGTGTTGGCAAGGTTCCTACCCAAGCGGGCAAGGTGGAGCAAGGCTTTACAGCGTTTTGGGTCGGTTCGGCGCTGCAAATCGCCATCTCGCGCGTTATAATGGCCCGCCATTTCGCGCTCAATACACATGTCATGTAAAGCAATTCCCGAACGGTCGTGGACAATCCTCGCGATCTGAGCAAGAGCCAATGCACATATGCTATTGTATAAGTGGTGCGGTTGCGCTCAGGCTTTGCCCGAACCGGGCTGTGATAACTGTGGCAAAGCTGCACCATCCGCAACCGCTTTGATGCGCGCCTGCTGCGAGCCCTTGCCAAAACGACCCCGAAAGAGCGAAACCCCTCTCCATACCCACGCCGGATTCCCCGGTTTGGGCGTATGATTTTAAAACCGAGGGAAAAACGATGAAAAAGGTTCTCTTCGCAACGACTGCGCTGATCGCTCTTGGCAGCATGGCAGCAGCAGACGTTCGCCTGAGCGGTTACGGCCGTTTTGGTTTGGACTACAACGACGCCAACAATGACAACGTGGGCGATGAAGACTACAACGGCATCAGCTCGACCAACATCACATCGCGTCTGCGTCTGCAGGTGGATATGTCGGCTGAAACCGACGGCGGCGTTGGCTTCAACGCACGCGTTCGTATGCAAGCTGAAAGCCGTGACAACCAGAACCTCAGCAACGGTGTTGGTGGTCCTTTCGAGCTTCTGACAGACCCGACAGACCTCGAAGCTGTTGGCCTGCGTGAAGACGACAACGGCTTCAACGGCGCACGTTTCGGCGTGACCTATGGTGGTCTGGCGGTAAACGTCGGCAACATCATCGGTGCGGTTGAAAACGCACCTGGCCTGTACACAACCGGCACACGCTCCGCCGGCACCGGCATCGACGGCATGGGCTTCTACAGCGTTGCCATCAAAGACGCTGGCTTTGACGCGTACAGCTCTGACGGACAAGGCGCAAACGGCGTTGAAGCTCTGTACACCATGGGCGGTTTCACCGGCCACATCTCGTACAGCAAAATCAACGACTTGGAAGTCAATACTGTCACCAATATTGGTATCCCGGGCGAAGAGCGTACCGCCATCATGCTGACATACAGCTTTGGTGAC
Source organism: Sedimentitalea sp. (assembly GCF_039973035.1). NCBI lineage: Bacteria > Pseudomonadati > Pseudomonadota > Alphaproteobacteria > Rhodobacterales > Paracoccaceae > Sedimentitalea > Sedimentitalea sp. The sequence goes on along the minus strand of NZ_JBDWLR010000025.1, from coordinate 36,516 downwards.
TACTACGTGACTGGTGCCTACCAGGACTCCAACAACGGTCCGATGACCGACGCTGGTGACGACATCAACGACCTGTACTTCCTCGCCGCTGGTGGTGACTGGGGTCAGTTCGGTGCCAAAATCGCATACGGTTCGAACGATACGAGCGATTCCTGGACACTCGAAGGCAACATGGACATCGGTGCCGCCAGCAACATCCTGGTTTGGTACAACGATGCTGACGGCAGTGCCTTTGCGATCGATGGCGTTGACGGTGTCGGCACCGATGGTAACGCGTTTGGCATCAACTACGAATACGACCTGGGTGGCGGCGCTACCTTCGTTGCTGGTTATGTCAACAGCGACTACAACGATGTCGACCAAGACCAGTTCCAGGCAGGTGTGTACTTCAGCTTCTAAGCTGAACCACGTTTGACTTGAATTTTTGGGCGGGCCTCTATGGCTCGCCCTTTTCTTTTGCGTCAGTCTGGTGTTTCTGTCGGGAAAACCGCCCGTGAGGATCAGATGCCGCTACAAGACATCAAGACACGCATTTCGACTGCAGAAACCGCAGCAGGGCGCGCGCCCGATTCAACCAAGTTGATCGCCGTATCAAAGGTGCAACCCAACGAACGGGTCGAGGCCGTGTTGGAGCAAGGACACCGCTGTTTCGGTGAAAACCGGGTGCAAGAGGCGGCAAGCAAGTGGCCGGAGTTTCGCGAACGTTTTGACGGGATCGACCTTCACCTGATCGGGCCGCTTCAAACCAACAAGGCGCGGCAGGCCATGGAGCTTTGCGACGCCATACATTCGTTGGACCGTCCGAAACTTGCCAACACACTCGCTCGATTGGCGCAGGAACGCGGGGCCTGCCCGGATCTGTTCATTCAGGTGAATACCGGTGAAGAAGAACAGAAGGCGGGCATCTTACCGATGGATACCGATGGATTCGTCGCCGAATGCCGCGCGCTTGATCTGCCGATCCGCGGGCTGATGTGCATTCCGCCGGTTGACGAGGAACCAGCGCTGCATTTCGCCCTTCTCGCCAAGATTGCGGCGCGCAATGGTCTTGAGGGGTTATCAATGGGGATGAGCGCGGATTTTGAAACCGCGATTGCACTTGGTGCGACCCATGTCCGCGTCGGCTCGGCGATATTCGGTGAGCGAACGCCCGACAGGACCTAACCGGATACGATGAGCCGCGTGCCGGGTATGGCATGCTGGGCGATCCACCTCAGATGATCGCGCCGGAACGCGAGGCATCCTTCGGTCGGGTATCCAGATCTGCGCCATTGGTGCAGAAAAATCGCGGACCCGTGACCCGGCACGGCATGCGGCCAGTTCCAGTCAGTGAGCAAGACCAGATCATAAAGCGGATCGGCACGGCGCAGCGCCTCGTGGCTGAATTCATGCGGCGCTCGGACATGTAGATTGTATTCCGGATCGCGCTGATCATCGGACCAGAGATCAACCGGCCCAATCGGACAAGCCCAGCCGGTCGGGCGCGCCATTCGATCAGCACGATAAAGCAACCCAACGATGCGATGCACACCAACCGGTGTGGCGCCGTCACCCTCGCGTTTGCGCGTCGTGATGCCGCCTTTGCCAATCGAACAGGGAAACCGGCGTCCGCAGAGTCGCAAGCCCGTCGGGGTCAGCACCATGTCGTTGACGCTCACAGAAGATGGCCGGATTTTGCAGCCTTGGTTGCGAGATAGTCCGTGTTGAAAGCGGTTTGGCCCACTTTCAGCGGCACGCGTTCCACCACACTGATCCCGTTGCCTTCCATCATCGCGATCTTGGCGGGGTTGTTGGTCAGCAGCCGGGCGGACGAAAAGCCCAGTGATTTCAATATGTCCGAGCCCAGACGAAAATCACGCTCGTCATCCTCAAACCCCAGCCGATGGTTGGCCTCTACGGTGTCAAAGCCCTGATCTTGCAGGCTGTAGGCCCGCATCTTGTTGGCCAACCCGATGCCGCGCCCTTCCTGATTGAGATACAGCAAGATTCCCGCGCCCTCAGCACCCATTTGCGCCATTGCCGCGCGAAGCTGCGGGCCACAGTCACATTTGAGACTACCAAGCAGATCGCCGGTAAAGCAGGCGGAATGCAGCCGCGCCAGCACCGGTTGGTCGCGAAGTGGTCGGCCTATTTCGACGGCATAGTGCTCTTCGCCGCCGTCCTCGGGCCGAAAGATATGAAGCCGCCCGGCCTCTGAAACCTGCATCGGCAGGCGGGCGCTGACAACCGAGGACAGGGGGCTGCGACCTTGCAAATGCGATCTGGCCTGTTGATAGTCGATCAATGTCAGCCCGTTCCGCGCTGCAAATTCCGCCGGATCTGTAACAGGAACAGCGACAACGGCTGGCAAGAGGCGGGCTGCCTTGGCGAGCTTTAGAGCCGCGCGATGCAATTCCGCATCGCCGCCGCGCTCTGACATCAGAGGCCCTTTCATCGGAGCGTTCAGATCATCCGCCGGGTCCGCAACCGACTGAACCCACCCTGCATCCGCATCTGCAGGCATAATCACCCGCGCCAGATCGCCGTCATAGGCCCGCGCCTTGAGTGTTTCGGTGCGCCGCGCGGTGATCGCAACCACGGGCGTGTTCGCAACTGTGCGCAGATCGGCAAGTCGTTGTTCCGTCAGGGTTTCCGCCGACGCAGCGAGAATCCCCGCTTTATCGTTGGCAAGAACGACCGGCACACCCATGCGCAGGTCGGCACGGGCGCGGGCCAGCAGTTCGGAGATGTCGGGCGTAAGGCTCATCTGATCCATCCGTTTCTGCGACGTTCCTACCGCAGGAATTTGCCCTTTTAAACGAAAAACGCTGCGCCGCATCGCAACAACGAAAGGATACACCGCTTCAAAGCTGGGCGCGGGCAAGCCAAACACAAGTGTCCCGGCCGATTGCACCCCTTGAAGCGGTCTGTGATTACGCGCAATCTGGGATGCACGTTCAGGCGAAGATTTCTGTCAACCGAATTGAACGTGGTCGTGACCCGGGTTGGCACTGTTTGGATCGAGGTTTTCAATGGAGAGCGATATCGGATGAGCCTGACTTCGGATCAGATGGAACTGCGCGAAGACGACATTCGCAAACACTATCCCGCCGCCGAAGCCATGCTGGCCGGGTTTGACCATGCCCCGCGAATTGCCAAACCGGGCGAAGCAGCGACGCCCGAGAGATCGTCGGGGATCGGCACGCGAAGACGGTTCAGGTCTACCACGCCGGGGCTGGTGACGCAGCGCAGCACACGGCCCGAAGGGGTGCGGCTGATCGAACGGATTGAGGCGGCGGATGGGGGGGATGTGCTGACCTCGCCGCAGCAGGCCGTTGTCATGAACGCATTGCGCCGGGCGTTGGCCATCGCATTGGCGGTCTCGGAAACCTATGGGGATGCGACACCTCTGGCCGAACTCAAACGCGCAAATCTTGCGGGTGATCTCGCCACCGCGCGCAAGACCGAGTTTTCCGAATTGCTATCGGCAGAGGCGCTGGTGACGCTGCACGTTTTCGCCAATGCGCTGGCGTACCTGTTGTCCTCGCATCTTTCAGAGGTGTCGGTCGAGGTTGGCGAGGTGCAGGAGGTGTTGACCGACAATGGCCAGCTTGCCCTGCACGGCGCACTTTGGGAACTGGATCAGGATTTGGCCGCCCACGCCACCGATGATGCCCGGCTTGTCGCCACCAGCAGCGCTTTTGCCGAGCAGTTGATGGAAAAGGCTGGGTTGCGGGCGCAGAACGCGCCGTATCTCGCCCCGTTTACCGGTGCCGTTTGGCGGGTCGAGGCCGATGACCTGACCCTGCGCGGTTTTGTACCTGCATCGCGGGCGAAATCGAGCGCACTGACCATGACGTTCAAGAAACCGAACGAGGTCGTCGGCAACCACATCGCCAAGTATCAGGCGATGAAGCTGGCCAAGATGCTGATGGCCTACGATTTTGACCGCCGCCTGAACCCGTTCGCGGAACTCGGCGGATTCATCTTTACCTTCATGGGGGATGGTAAGCCGGGGACGGGCAAGACCACGCTAATCCAGATGATGGCGGGGATGATTAACGACTATTGCCAGATTGCTGGCTATCCGTTCCGCTATCAGAACTTGAGTACGGATAATATCGACAGTTATCAGGGAAAATCGGGGCAAAACGCCAAGGCGTTCATCAATACCATTCTTGACCCCGGGGTAATCGGGTTCGGCACCATTGACGATATCGACACGCTGGCAGGCAAGCGCGGAGATCGGCAATCATCAGCCGGTCAGCTTGAGATCACCGCAGTCCTGATGGAGAGCTTTGCCGGTGCCAACACCGTGGTACGTGGGAACTGCACATTTGGGATGTTTTCCAACTATCCCGAAAACGTCGATGATGCCCTGCGCCAGCGCGCCGGAGCGCGGTTTTTGGTCGATGGGCCACAGACGCGCGAGGATTACATCGATATCCTCCACCTGCTGATGGGCAAGAACCATGACATCCCGCTGGGCGATCACGAGGCCTATGCCGCGCAGGAGATCAAGAAAGCCGTCGCCGCCAGCTTTGCCGGCCATTCCCGACCCCACGAAGACGGTTTGCTGCGGGTGTTTGACCGGGTGCGGGACGAAGTTGGCGCGTTGAATACGATTGCCCGTATGGGCTCGTACCTCAAAGGTATTCAAGAGGCGGACGAGCGGTTCACCGGGCGCGCGATCAGGAACATCACCGACGCAGTCAAGGTGCGGGCAATGGATTTCGAACTGCCCGACGAATGGATGGAAGACCCGGACCTGTTCCTGTTCAAGGACTACGACACCAAGAAGGCGATGATTTCGGACCTGCGTGTGCCGATCACGACCGACATGGTCCTGCAAGAAATCAACCGCTATGCAGACAGCGAATTTCGCTATGCCGACAAGTCAGATGAGGTGGCGATCGACGCGATGGTGCGGGATTATGGCCGGACGGAAGAGGCCAAACGAAGGTATCTGGAGGGAAAGACTAAGCCTTAGTATTGGGCCGCAATCCAATACATTTTCCATGGTTTCGTCGCTCGCAGTCCGTTATCGCCAGCCTCTGAAATGCATTTTGGGACATTGAGTCTGAAGACGTTGAGATCATTTTTCGCTCGCGTACGTTTTTTGCTTCACCCATAAGTGCTTCGAAAATTTTCAAAATTCGGACAGGTAATTTGGACAAGATCTTAGTTGGAATCTGGCAGAATGCGCCGGGTTGGGTGTGGCCATTGTTCGTTGTCCTTGTGGCCATCGGAATATTGTCGATGAAAACGCGAAACAGCTCCACTATTCCCTATTTCTTTTACCCGCTCTTTGGTTTGAGTGCTGCGGGCTCGATCGGTGGACTTGTTCACGCCCCGACAAATTGGGTGGCTTTTTCTGTCAGCTATCTGATCGGCATGGCACTTGCGTACCGCTGGCAGGATGGTCTGATTCTCCAGAAAAATGGCCAACGGATGCGGCTGCAGGGGGATCGGATAACTATTGTGATCCTGATGCTGATCTTCTTCTCGAATTTCGTGAACGGCGTGGTTCAGGCCGTCGGGCCTCAATTGCTCCAAGCGGTGGCCTATACCGTCGTCTTTGCCGCTGTTATCGGCCTGTGTTCCGGCAGCTTTACCGGGCGCGCCTTGCGGGTTGTTACGCTTGGTGACCGCGGCGCGACTCCGGCGTGATGCTGGGCAATGGGTTGATCTGTCGGCGTTGCCAGCCGCAGAATTACGAAAGATAAAACCTCGTTAACCGCATTGCGACGGGCATCGGGTCTGCTGCGACTTGCACCTTTGCCCAATCTTTGCCATTGCCTCTGCGACGCTCATCCAACGCAGGGGTCTCTATCATGAAATTCACGCTTTCCTGGTTGAAAGACCATCTGGACACTGACGCCAGCCTTGACGAGATCCTTTATGCTCTGACCGATTTGGGTCTTGAGGTCGAAGAGGTGACCAACCCGGCGGCGCGGCTGTCGGATTTCACGCTGGGCAAGGTCGTTCACGCAGAACAGCACCCCGATGCCGACCGGTTGCGGGTGTGCAAGGTTGCGACGGACGAGGGTGAGTTGCAGATCATCTGCGGTGCCCCGAACGCCCGCGAAGGGATCACGGTGGTCGTGGCCAAGCCCGGCGTATACGTGCCCGGCATTGATACCACGATTGCGGTCGGCAAAATCCGGGGCATCGAAAGCTTTGGCATGATGGCGTCCGAGCGCGAGATGGAGTTGTCAGAAGAACATGACGGCATCATCGAGCTGCCCAGTGGCGAAGTCGGCGACCGGTTCATCGACTGGCTGGCAGAGAATGATCCTGCCAAGGTGGATCCGGTGATCGAAATCGCGATCACGCCGAACCGCCCTGATGCATTGGGGATCGAAGGTATTGCGCGCGATCTGGCGGCTCGGGGTCTCGGCTCGCTGAAACAGCATGACATCGTTCCGGTGCCCGGCGATTTCCCGTGCCCGGTTTCCGTCACCATCGACGAAGATTCGCTGGATGGTTGTCCGGTTTTTGCCGGTCGGGTGATCCGGGGTGTCAAGAATGGCCCCAGCCCGCAATGGCTTCAGGATCGGCTGCGCGCCATCGGGTTGCGACCGATTTCGGCGCTGGTCGATATCACCAATTATTTCACCTATGACCGCAACCGCCCGCTGCACGTGTTTGACGTGGCCAAAATGAATGGCGACCTGCGGGTGCACCGTGCGGCAGGGGGCGAAACCCTTACGGCGCTGGATGATAAGGACTATACATTCGCGCCGGGCATGATGGCCATTTCCGATGATACCGGCCCCGAGAGCATTGCCGGCATCATGGGCGGCACCGCGACAGGCGTGACCGAAGAGACCGTGGATGTGTTTGTCGAAAGCGCGTTCTGGGATCACGTGCAGATCGCGCTGACGGGCAGGGCGCTCAAGATCAATTCGGATGCGCGGTATCGGTTTGAACGCGGGATTGATCCCGAATTCACGCTGAACGGGCTGGAGCTGGCAACCCAGATGATCCTTGATCTCTGCGGTGGCGAGCCGTCCGAAGTCGTGGTCGCCGGAACCGTTCCGGACCATTCGCGGGCCTATCGTCTCGATGCGGCACGGGTGCAGAGCCTTGTTGGCATGGACATTCCCGAAGCCGTTCAACGCGACACGCTGACAAAACTCGGCTTCCGGCTTGACGGTGACATGGCGCAGGTGCCAAGCTGGCGACCCGATGTGCAGGGCGAGGCTGATCTGGTCGAAGAAGTCGCGCGCATCGCATCGCTGACCGGGCTGCAAGGGCGTCCCTTGCCACGCCTGACGGCGGGCATTCCTAAGCCGGTAATGACCGCACGGCAACGGCGCGGGCAGGCTGCTCGGCGGACCTGTGCTTCGCTTGGGTATAATGAATGTGTCAGCTATTCCTTCATCGATCAGGCCAGTGCGGCGCTGTTTGGTGGCGGCGATGACGCGACGATGCTGGAAAACCCGATCAGCTCCGAGATGAGCCACATGCGCCCGGCGCTGTTGCCCGGGCTGTTGCAGGCTGCGGCCCGCAATCAGGCGCGCGGGTTCATGGACCTTGCGCTGTTTGAAGTTGGCCCCGCCTTTCATGGCAGCGAGCCGGGAGAGCAGCACACGCTGATCAGCGGGCTGCTGGTCGGGCGGACCGGACCCAAGGATGTGCATGGTGCGTCGCGTCCCGTTGACCTTTATGACGTCAAGGCCGATGCCGAGGCGATCCTGGCTGCAATTGGTGCACCGGCCAAGGTGCAAATCCGGCGCGGTGCGCGTGAATGGTGGCATCCCGGTCGGCACGGCCAGATCTGCCTTGGACCAAAAAAGGTGCTGGGCGTGTTTGGCGAATTGCACCCAAAGGTGCTGGCGGCGATGGACATCAAGGGACCGGCGATGGGCTTCACCATCTGGCCCGACGAAGTGCCGATGCCACGCAAGACGGGAGCGACCCGTGCCGCACTGGAACTGCGTGATCTGCAGACGGTTGAACGTGACTTTGCCTTTGTGGTTGATGCGGATGTCGACGCCCTTAATCTCGTCAACGCGGCGGCAGGGGCCGACAAGGCACTGATCGAGGACGTGCGTGTGTTCGACGAATTCATTGGCGGCAACCTTGGCGCGGGCAAGAAATCACTGGCCGTCACCGTGCGGCTGCAACCGTCCCAAGCGACGCTGAAAGAAGCCGACATCGAGGCGGTCAGCGCCAAGATCGTGGACAAGGTCGCCAAGGCAACCGGCGGCGTGCTGCGCGGATAACTGCGGACTGCAATTGGGCGCGTTGGTCTATCATCCTGCCGTGGCGAAGGCGGGCAGGGCGCATCGAAATGCGGCCCGCTGTGGATAATCGCGTTGATTGTGGCGGGAAAGCTGCGCTAGGAACAATAAGCACCGAAAAGGCGTCTGACCAAATATGACCATGCTTGGCACATTCATCAAACCCATGCACCGCGAAGGCATTCCCTTTGTCGCCGGGTTTGCTGTCATTTCGCTCCTGCTGTTCCTGATCCTTGAACCCCTGGGTTGGATCGGTGCCGGGCTTACGGTCTGGTGCTACTATTTTTTCCGCGATCCGCAGCGCACGACCCCGATCCGAGAAGGGTTGTTTGTCAGCCCGGCTGACGGGGTCGTGTCGCTGATCGAACCCGCTGTGCCGCCGGCAGAGTTGGGCATGTCTGGCGCGCCTCTCACGCGGGTCAGCGTTTTCATGAACGTGTTTAACTGCCATGTGAACCGCGCCCCGATCGCCGGACGCATCGCATCGGTTGCTTATCGACCAGGCAAATTTCTCAACGCATCGCTCGACAAGGCCAGTTCGGACAACGAACGCAACAGCCTTTGCATCGAAATGGCAGACGGTCGCCAGATTGCTGTCGTGCAGATCGCCGGTCTGGTCGCGCGCCGCATCGTCTGTTTTGTCGAGGACGATCAACAGATGATGACCGGCGAACGCTTTGGCCTGATCCGGTTCGGGTCCCGTGTTGATGTCTATTTGCCTGACGGGGTCTCTCCTCTGGTCAGCGTCGGGCAATCCATGGTCGCTGGCGAGACTGTTCTGGCGGATCTGATGTCTGACGAAACACCGCGCACCGGGCGGACGGCTTAGAACATGAAAGAAGACCGGCAGCCCCAACGCACGGACATGCCGCTGACAATGCTGCTGCCCAATGTGGTGACCATCACCGCGCTGTGCGCAGGACTGACCGCAATCCGAATGGGGTTTCACGGCCAGTTCAAAGGCGCGGTCATCATGATCCTGATTGCCTGCATTCTGGATGGGATGGATGGCAAGCTGGCGCGGCTGCTGCGGTCTGAATCGCCAATGGGCGCAGAACTGGATTCGCTGGCCGATGCGGTTAATTTCGGGGTTGCTCCGGCATTGCTGGTCTATGCGTTCGCGATGCAGGACACGACCGGTGCGGGCTGGATTGCAGCACTGGTTTACGCGGTGACCTGCGTGATGCGCCTTGCCCGTTTCAATCTCGACAGCAAATCTGAAACGTCCACGCCCTCGGGCAGCCGCTTTGTTGGTGTGCCTGCCCCGGCGGGCGCGTTTCTTGTATTGCTGCCTTTGTTCCTGTCTTTTCAGGCGAATGATCCGGATCTGATACCTCCGGTTCTGGTCGGATTTTATATGATCGGGATCGGTCTGTTGATGATCAGCCGGATACCGACATTTTCGTTCAAGAAGACCCGCGTGGCGCGCAAGAGCGTGAAATTCCTGCTTTTGGGCTTTGTCTTTTTGGCTGCAGCGCTGTTGACGCAGACATGGATAACCCTGATCGCGATGGAATTTGCCTATGCCGTCAGCATTGTCTGGGCATGGTACACCCGTGACAACACCGAAGCGGCGTCATAGTTCACGCAGCATCGCGCATCGATTGTGCGCGATTGCAGGTGGACATTGCGCGTACCGACCTCAAAATTAGTTCCAAACACCACTCAGGAGATTGAGCCCGACATGACCGATATCAGTGAATATACACCTCCGAGCGTCTGGACCTGGGATTCGGAAAGTGGTGGTCGATTTGCCAGCATCAACCGTCCCATCGCCGGGGCGACCCACGACAAGGATCTGCAAGTCGGCAAGCATCCCTTTCAGTTGTATTCGCTCGCCACGCCCAACGGGGTCAAGGTGACGGTGATGTTCGAGGAACTGCTGGCCGCCGGTCATGCAGATGCCGATTATGACGCGTGGCTGATCAACATTGGCGATGGCGAGCAATTTGGCAGTGGGTTTGTCTCGGTGAACCCAAATTCAAAAATCCCTGCCCTCATGGATCACACGACCACTCCGCCAACGCGCGTTTTTGAAAGCGGCGCGATCCTCTTGCACCTTGCCGAGAAGTTCGGGGCCTGCCTGCCGTCCGATCCAGCCAAGCGTCCCGAAATGCTGTCATGGTTGTTCTGGCAGATGGGCAGCGCGCCCTATCTGGGGGGCGGTTTCGGCCATTTCTACGCCTATGCGCCGAGCAAGATGGAGTATCCGATCAACCGGTTTTCGATGGAGGTCAAGCGCCAGCTTGACGTTCTGGACCGCCAGTTGGCCGACACTACCTATCTGGCCGGAGACGACTATACGATTGCCGACATCGCGAACTGGGCGTGGTATGGGCAGCTGGTGCTGGGTCGCCTCTATGATGCTGCAGAATTTCTTGATGTCGCAAGCTACAAGAACGTTGTGCGCTGGGCCGAGGCGATTGATGCACGCGCGCCTGTACAGCGCGGGCGCATGGTCAACCGGGCGTCCGGTGATCCCAAGATGCAGCTGCGCGAACGCCATGATGCGGCAGATTTCGAGACGCAAACCCAGGACAAGATCGGCGAACCTGAAAACGATTGATCCGCGGGACCGTCAGGGGCAGATCACGTGTCCCTGACGATGACATTGTCGATCAACCTGACACCGTCCAGCCAGACTGCGACGAACAATCTTGCCGGGTCGCGCGTGTCTTCGGTCAGCGCGAGATCGTGCTCTCGGCGGAGTTCCAGATAATCGATGGGTCCCAGCCCATGCTTAACAAGCTTGTCCCGCGTCTGATCGAGGACGTTGGAGACCTGCTGGCCAGCCGTGATCATCGCGGTGGCATCGGTCAGGGCTGCATATATGGCGCTGGCCTTCTGCCGTGCTGCATCGTCCAGCCGCAGGTTTCGTGATGACAACGCCAGCCCTGATGCCTCGCGCACCGTGGGGCAGCCCACAATTTCGCACCCAAGGTCAAGATCCTCGACCACCCGGCGCACCACCTGCACCTGCTGAAAATCCTTTTCGCCGAAAAACGCAAAATCGGCGTCCGTCTGGACCAGCAATTTGGTCACCACGGTCGCTACCCCGTCAAAATGCCCGGGCCGGTTGGCCCCGCACAGCCCGTCGCTGACACCGTTGACAGAGATGTTGGTGGCAAAGCCTTCGGGGTAAATCTCGGTTGCTTCGGGGACATAGAATACATCCACGTCAAACGGGTCCAGCTTGCGGGCATCGGATTCTTCGGTGCGCGGGTATTTGGCGAGATCCTCGGGGTTGTTGAACTGCTTTGGATTCACAAAAAGCGTTACGATCACCCGATCGGCTTGTTCGCAGGCCGCCGACACCAGACTCAGATGACCTTCATGCAGGGCACCCATTGTTGGCACCACACCAATGGTTTCACCAGCAGCCCGCCAGCCACGGGTCAACCCACGCAGGTCCGATTTGGTGCGGACGATCTTCATGAACTGGTGCCGGTATCGGTAAACACGTGCTCTGGCCCCGGAAAGCTGCGCGCGCGCACCTCTTGGGCGTATTGGCGGACGGCCTCGGTCGCGCCCTCTGCGAGATGGGCATACCGCTTGACGAATTTTGGTTTGAACGCGTCAAACAGCCCGAGCATGTCGTCAATAACCAAAATCTGGCCATCACAGACCACCGATGCGCCGATCCCCACCGTCGGAATGTCGATTGCGGTAGTTATCTCGTCTGCCAAAGCTGCCGGGACTTTTTCCAGCACTACAGAGAACGCCCCTGCACCTGCCACGGCGGCGGCATCGTCGAGTATCCGTTGCCGGTCGCTGCCCTTGCCTTGTACGGTGTAACCGCCGAGGGCGTTCACGGATTGCGGCGTCAGGCCGACATGGGCCATTACCGGAATGCCTCGATCAACCAGAAAGCGGATCGTTTGGGCCATGTGTTGCCCGCCTTCCAGCTTGACCGCGCCAGCCCCGGTTTCCGCCATGATCTGGACGGCGTTGCGCAGCGCCTGTTTCGGGCTTTCCTCATAACTGCCAAATGGCATGTCCACGACCATCAGCGCCCGTTTCAGACCGCGTGCGACGGCTCGCCCGTGCAGGATCATCATCTCCATCGTGACAGACAGGGTGGATGGCAGCCCGTGCAGAACCATTCCGACGCTGTCCCCGACAAGAACAAGATCGCACTCGGTGTCGGCAATCTGGGCGATCGGGGTCGTATAAGCAGTCAGGCAGACCAGTGGTTCGCCACCCTTTCGCGCTCGGATGTCGCTGGCCCCAATTGATTTGACTGGAGGAGTATGGCTCAATTTCCTGCCCTCATCTTACCCTGCGTCAACTAGATACGCGGCGATGTTCGCGGGTGCAACCGATCCGCCATCACACGGGCGCTTGAAACAAGGCGGCCAGCGCATTCCGGTCGATGCCCGGACAAATCCGCCCGCGCGGTTTGACCGTGGGCGTATCCTCGCCAGCAACCAAGGCGTTGATCACGGCCTCTTCCACTGCTTCGACAGCACCGAGGTAAAGCGGGTCAAGCCATTCATTGTTCAGCGTTTCATGATGTTGCAACGTCGCGCCATGCTGTGGCATCGGCCCGGCGTTTGCGGTTGAGAACGCCAGAAAGATGTCACCGGAGCTGTTGCCGCCGGGCGTGCCGGTGCGGCCGATGCCGATGGCCGCGCGCTTGGCAATCTGACGCAGGCTCAGGCCCGAAAGCGGGGCATCGGTTCCCAGCACAACGATGATTGACCCTGTATCCTGCGAGAGCAGCGTACCTTCAGGCATCATCCTGCCCACGGGGTAGCCAAGGATGTTCAGCCAGGGTCGGATGCCGAAATTGGCCTGTACCAAGGCACCGATGGTATAGGTCGCTTCGCCAATCGCGACCTGCCGTGACGAGGTTCCCGTGCCGCCTTTGAACTCGTAACAGATCATCCCGTTGCCACCCCCGACAGAGCCTTCGGCAATCGGCCCCCCTGTGGCGCTGTGCAGCGCTGCAATCGCGTGCTGTGGCTCGACGAACATGGCATTGATGTCGTTCAGCACACCGTCATAGGTTTCGCCCACCACCGGCATCGCCCAAGCATGGTCGTTGCGAAAGAAGTCCGAATAGGTGTCAATCATCCAGCGGGTCGCGCCGGAATGAACCGCGCCGACGCCGTGCGTGTTGGTGATGCAGACCGGCCCGATGAAGTATCCCGCGTCGTTGATCCAGTGGCTGCCAGTCAGCTCGCCATTGCCATTCAGGCTGTATTGCCCGGCCCAGACCGGCATCGGGACGGCGCTGTAACCGCGTGGGATGATCGCCGTCACACCGGTGCGCATGTCGCGTGTTGGATCTGTCAGAGTGGTATATCCAACCGTCACTCCGGCAACATCGGTGATCGCGTTGAATGATCCGGGGATGCCGGGAAACGGCAGGCCAAGGTCGCGCGCGCGGGGTGGGGGCATGACGTGTCTCCTGTCTGTTGGCACAGAATGAGCCAGTATCTACACATAACGGCCGTGACATGCCGCCGCCAAAAGCGCAAGTTCCGGGTCGCCTCGTTTACCGGCTTGCCCTACTTTGGGATCACAGACAAAGGACAACAGGTCATGAACGTGCATACTCAAGAGGACGGTTACCATTTCAACGTCATGCGGCGTGCGATCGATCTGATCGACGACGGTGGCGAAGCCCAGACGCTCGACCAATTGGCGGCAAAGATGGATATGAGCCCGGCCCACTTCCAGCGCCTGTTTTCCCGCTGGGTCGGCGTGTCGCCCAAGCGCTATCAGCAATATCTGACGCTTGGCCACGCCAAGACGCTGCTGCGCGAACGCTTTACAACGCTTGAGGCCAGTCACAGCATCGGCCTTTCCGGATCGGGTCGCCTGCACGATCTGTTCCTGCGGTGGGAAGCGATGAGCCCCGGCGAATTTGCGGCCAAGGGCGCAGGGCTGACGATTTTTTGGGGTTGGTTTGACAGCCCCTTTGGCCCGGCGCTGGTGATGGGCACGGAAAAGGGCATTTGTGGCCTCGGTTTCGCATCTGAAACCGGTGAAGAGGAAGCAATGACGGATTTAACTGCACGTTGGCCTCTGGCCGATTTTGTCGAGGATCCCGAGGTCTTGCGGCCCTGGGTGCAGGCCGCCTTTGGTGCGCAGCCCGCCGACCAAAAGGCCCCGCTTTACATGATTGGCGCGCCGTTTCAGATCAAGGTTTGGGAAGCGCTGCTCGCCATCCCTTCGGGCCATGTCACCACCTATTCCGAAATTGCCGAAGCCATCGGGCACCCCAAGGCGGTCCGCGCCGTTGGTACGGCGGTCGGGCGCAACCCGGTCAGCTGGCTGATCCCTTGCCACCGCGCCTTGCGCAAATCCGGCGGATTGGGGGGATATCATTGGGGTTTGCCTGTCAAGCGCGCCCTGCTTGCCTACGAATCCGCACGCGCCGAGGCATGAATGTGGGCGCACGGCGATTATCTGCCGCCACTCTCGATATTGTGCCTTGAGACCACACCTGCGGATCATGCTATACTGCGCGCAACCAGCCCTGACAGAACAGGGCGCGAGCAGAAGGTACATGATCGATGATCTCCAAGTATTCCATTGGCGCTGCGCTGGTCGCATCGCTCGCCCTGAGCGCCTGTAACGATCCGTCCACATTGGGCGGCGCACCCGACCCGAACGCCAAGGCCAAGCAAGGGGCGTTGTTGGGCGCTGCGGTCGGCGTTGGCGTATCTGCGCTTACCGGCGGCGAAGGCGGAAATCTTCTGCTTGGTGCAGCTGCCGGAGCTGCTGCGGGCGGGATCATCGGCAACGAGCTGGATAAACAGGCCGCCGAGCTGCGTTCGGAACTGGCCAGCGATGGTATCACCATCACCAATGCCGGCGATCGCCTGATCGTCACCCTGCCACAAGACATCACCTTTGCCACCGATAGCTCCGACGTCACCCCGTCGCTAAGTGCCGATATCGGACGTGTCGCCCAGAACCTGCTGCGCTATCCCGACAGCACCGTGCAGGTGATCGGTCATACCGACAGCACCGGTGATGCCACTTACAACCTTGGTCTGTCGCTGCGCCGTGCCAATTCGGTTGCCAACATCCTTCAGAATGGCGGTGTTAGCGCGGCGCGGATCAATACGTTCGGAAAAGGCGAAGAGCAGCCGCTGGCGTCGAACCTGACACCCGAAGGCCGCGCACAGAACCGGCGTGTCGAGATCGTCGTGATCCCCAAGAACACCTGATCGTTCAGGATTTGCGGCTGAATCCGGCCAAGTAGCGCTGCAATGTAACCGGAGAAAACATGAAGCAACCAACTCTTCTGGGAATCTCCGGCGCATTGCGGGCCGACTCGACCAATTCCAAGCTGATCCGCGAAGCGGCGCGGCTGTTTGGCCCCTGCGATTTTGCCGAGGCTAATCTGCACTTGCCGCTCTATGATGGCGATATCGAAGACGGGCCGGGTATTCCCGACGAAGTGCAGGCCCTCATCGATAAGATCGCTACCGCCGATGCCGTGGTGATTTCGACACCGGAATACAACAAGGCCCCATCTGGCGTGCTCAAGAACGCGCTGGACTGGGTTAGCCGGACCAAGAGCAGACCATGGCAGGACAAGCCGGTCGCGGTGATGTCCGCTGCCGCTGGACGGGCAGGGGGAGAGCGGTCCCAATCGATTCTGCGCGCCATGATGGTGGCCTTTCAGCCGCGTATCCTGCAGGGGCCAGAGATGCATCTTGCCGACACGCGAAATCAATTCGATGAAAACGGACAGCTCACGAGCGAACTTTATATCAAGACGCTGCAGGCGCTGATGGACAAGCTGCGGGCGGAAATCGACCGCTCATAACAGCGTTCGCTATTTGATTTTCTACGTGTTTCGGTTCTAGACTACCGGGCATGAAACACGCGCACCCCGCCACCGATACCCAGAGCGATCAACTTGACCCGGCCCGTGCGCAGGCGTTTCAGATCGCACTTGGGCAGGCTCCGGATATCGGTGCAGGCAGCGTGTTGCCGCCATTCTATCACCAACTCTATTTCTGGTCTCCGCAACCGGCCAACGACCTCGGCCGTGACGGTCATCCGCGACTTGGGGCCGGATTGATCCCCGATCTCGGGTTGCCGCGTAGAATGTGGGCGGGCGGTCGGCTTGGCTTTGCCCACGACCTGTGTGCGGGTGTTCCGGCCGAACGGCACAGCACGGTTGAATCCGTCGAGCATAAACATGGGCGCAGCGGGCCGCTGGCCTTTGTGACGCTGCGCCACGAGTTCCGTCAGCAGGGTCGTGTCTGTCTCACCGAATGGCAGGATCTGGTCTATCGTCAGGACCCCAGCCATGATGCCCCGCGCCCGGTTCCGCCCGTCGCTCGCACCGACGAAACCGATCTGCGTGAACTGAGTTTTGATTCAATTCAACTGTTTCGGTATTCGGCGCTCACCTTCAATGGTCATCGTATCCACTATGATCGCGACTATGCTCGCGATGTCGAAGGCTATGATGGGTTGGTGGTGCATGGTCCGTTGTTGGCGCAACACTTGATGCTGATGGCTCGCGATCTGATTGGCCCGTTGGCGCAATTTTCCTATCGTGCCGCATCACCGCTGATGGATTCTGAAACCGCCAGCTTTTGCCGTCGCGACACCGACTTCTGGGTGCGCGGCCACGATGGGCGCGCGGTGATGACAGCGAATGCGGTGCCGATGCTGTAGAGGACTTGGGTGCGGCAGCATACAAGCATGCCGTCTGCGTAAAGATGCGTTTCGCTGGCTACAGCGACGCCTCGACTTTGAAATCTTCTGGAACTGTATCATGCCCCTCTAATACCAGGTCCGCCATCACCTCGGCGACCTTGGGCGCCATTCCGAAACCAATCTTAAAGCCGCCATTGGCGATGAAATGCCCCGGACGTTCCGGCCAACGGCCCAGCATTGGTGCACGGCTTTTCGCGCGGGGACGAATGCCAGCCCAACGTTCGACTACGGCAACGCCGCGCAGGATTGGCATGGCGGCGACCGCCCGGTCGATTACATCGTCCAGCAGCGTGTCGGTAGTCTGCGGAGCATCATAGTCGCGCTCGCTGGTTGAACCGATGGCAAGCGTTCCGTCCGCATGAGGGATCAGGTGCAAACCGTCGACAAAGAGTTGCGGGCTGTCGCCGGCATCAAACCGCAAAAGCGCGGCCTGACCCTTGACGCCAACGCCAACGGTCTTGCCCCTATCACGCGACAGATCGGCGAGCCCGTCCACGCCGGTGGCATGTACGATCTGTCCACGATCAGGTGCCTCTAGGATAATCGGTACACCTCGCACTTCGAGCGCGGCAACCAGCGCAGCACAGGCGCGTCTTGGGTGTATCCGCGCGCTAAGCGTGTCGTGAATGACATGGCCAGTGGCGCTGGACGGGGCAAATGGCCCCAGATCAGCGGTTTGTACTATCTCCCACACAGCCTCTCCCTGCCAAAGGCTTCCGGCGTTCACCGCCCGCTGCCGAGCGAGGTCGAGCGTGCGATCATCTGCGATAGGTTGCAGACGCCCGGTGCGGCCATACCCGGCCGGGACACCCCCGGCGGTTTCCACGTCTTGCCAAAAATCCCCGGCCATCAGCAGGCTCTCAAGCTGAAATGCCTTTTTGGAATTCCAATTCTCCGGCACATGCGGGGCCAGCGCCCCGACGATTCCGCCCGATGCACCTGCGGCAGGGCCGTTCGGGTCGATGACCTGCACGGATGCGCCACGGCGGGCACAGGCCCACGCGATTGACAGGCCAAAGATGCCTGCGCCGCGTATCGTTACATCGACCATTGCCTAATCCCGTTCCTTGCGCCATGTCTCGCGACGTTGTGAGACATTCTTACGGAATCCGGACATGCAGGACCAGCAGGCAGAATTGCAATGGCGTGATGGCCAGGTGCCGGTTTCGACACGGTTTGACGATCCGTATTTCAGTCTGGAAAACGGGTTGGCCGAAACGCGACACGTGTTTCTGGACGGCAATGATCTGCCGGATCGATTTCGCGACGGGTTCCACATTGCCGAGCTTGGCTTTGGCACCGGGTTGAACATGCTGACCGCTTGGGCCGCGTGGGAGCAGGCGGGTCATCAGACTCCGTTGCAATTCACCAGTTTTGAGGCCTTTCCGATGGTGCCTGCCGACATGGCAAAGGCGCTTGCCGCATTTCCATCGCTGTCATCGTGGCGGGATCGGTTCCTTGAGGTCTGGACCGGCGAGGGGACCTGTGATCTGGACACGATGCATCTGACCGTCATCAAAGGCGACGCGCGCCAGACTTTGCCCGCATGGGCGGCGCAGGCCGATGCGTGGTTCCTTGATGGGTTTTCGCCCGCGAAGAACCCGGAACTCTGGGGTGAATCCCTGTTGTCAGAGGTTGCGCGCCATACCGCCCCCGGCGGCACGGTTGCGACCTATACCGCAGCAGGTTTCGTGCGGCGGGGATTGATGAATGCCGGCTTTGACGTAAGCCGCGTGCCCGGATACGGGCGTAAACGGCATATGGTTCGGGGGTTCCTCGCATGAGCGCGCCCAACTTGCCGCAACAGTCCAACAATGTCCCGCTTGGCGTCACGCTGATGATCGCCACTACGATTGTATTCGCTCTCCAGGACGGGATCTCGCGCCATTTGGCGGGGGAATACAACACGATGATGGTGGTGATGATCCGCTACTGGTTCTTTGCCGCCTTTGTGATTGCATTGGCCGCCCGGGCGCGTGGCGGATTGCGCGCCGCAATCCAAACTTCACAACCGACACTTCAGATCACCCGCGGTCTGCTGCTGGCCGCCGAAATCTGCGTCGCCGTGTACGGGTTTACGCTGCTCGGCCTGATCGAGAGTCACGCGGTCTTTGCCTGTTACCCGCTTCTTGTCGCGGCGCTGTCCGGACCAATCCTTGGCGAACAGGTCGGGTGGCGGCGTTGGAGCGCTATCGCCGTCGGGTTTGTCGGGGTTCTGATCATCCTGCAACCGGGTTTCGACGTCTTTGACCCTGCGGCGATCATACCGCTGATTTCGGCGGTGATGTTTGCGGTCTATGGCCTGCTGAATCGCTATGCTGCGCGGCGCGATACCACGGCGACCAGTTTTTTCTACACCGGCACCGTCGGCGCGGTTTTGATGACCGGCGTCGGCATCTGGTTCTGGCAGCCGATGGCGGGCCCGGACTGGCTCTGGATGATCACGCTTTGCATCACCGGGGTTCTTGGCCATTGGCTGCTGATCCGCTGTTACGAGGCGGCAGAGGCCAGCGCCGTGCAGCCCTTTGCCTATTTTCAACTGGTGTTTGCGTCGTTGTTGGGCATGTTGGTTTTTGGTGAGACCCTGCGTGACAATGTTGCCATCGGAACCGCGATCATCGTGGCCGCCGGGTTGTTCACCCTATGGCGCGAACGCGTTAAGAGTTGAGCCTGCCAACTCGCGCGAAAAGGGAATCGGCAGTGGCGTAGAGCCAGTGCGGGCGCGATAGACCGGGAGGCTCTCGGTGACGCGCATCACATAATTGCGGGTCTCGTTGAACGGAATGAACTCGATCCAATCGACCACGTCCACCTCCGGGCTGCGTGGATCGCCGAAATCCAAAGCCCATTGCAGGGGCCGCCCCGGACCCGCGTTGTAGCCTGCCGCCATCATCACCACGTTGCCGTTAAAGCTGCCCGCCAGTCCGGCGAGGTAACGCGCGCCCAGCATGGCATTGTATTCCCATTCTTCGATCAGGCGGGATGTCTTGTGGGCGGCGGCAATGCCCATGTCATCGGCCACAGCGCTCGCGGTTGCGGGCATCACCTGCATCAACCCGCGCGCGCCTGCGCCGCTGATCACCCGGGGATCAAACTCGCTCTCGCGCCGCGCAATCGCTAGCGTCATCTCGGGCGCCATCGGCAGGTTCATGTCCGCGACGGGGTGTAGCGGATAATAGGCGGCGTGCATGACCATCGCTTGCTGCGCCGCGCGCTTGGCGATCATCACCGCAAGATGTGGCTGGCCAATATCAATCACCATCTCGCCCAGTTGCCCGGCCTGTACGGGATCAAGGCTTTCAACCAGATGGGCAAGGAACCGTTCGGCGAGGTCCAACTCTCCGGCCTCTAACAGCAGCAACCCGGCCTCAAGCACGCTTGAGCTCATGAAGGGTGCGTCTTTCCAAGGTGGCAGGTCGGGGGGGGTTGCGAGAACGGGATCAAACGGTCGCCCGATGCGCTCGGCTGCGAGCAGCCCATAAAACGAGGTCTGATGTTCAGCCCCTTGGGAATAGGCGTCATGTGCGCCGTCACTGTCCCCCAAGGCCTCATAGGCCCGACCCAGCCAATACCCGGCGCGCCCCCGTGAGATGGGTGATCTGACGGCTTCATCAAAATGTTGAAAGTGGCGCAGGGCGGTGGTTGGATCGTCCAGTTGGCGCAGGGCGATGAACCCGGACAGCCATTCCAGATCCGCATAGCTGGACCCTTCGGTCAGGTAATGCCGCGATGCAATCTGATAGGCGCGCTCCGGTTCGCCGGCCCGCATCACCTGACGCGCCAGATTGGCACGGCGGCGCGCCCACTTCTCAGGCTCCCCAAGGGTCTTGGCGCTCGCACTGCGTTCCATCAGCAGTTCGATCGCGTCGTCATCACGACCCTTTCGGTCGCGCCAGACGAATCGATCATGGGCCAGACCCGCAGCAGTGCTCAACTCCTCGGGCACGGCCTCTATTCGGACATCCACGCCGGGGGCCACCTCATGCAGCGCGATCCGGGCCTCTGCCAGTGCGCGATGATCTTCATCAACCAGCGACAGCATCTGTCGTGCGCTGACCAAGTGGTTGTCCCACAACATCCGGTCCAGTCGGGCGTTGTGATGTGGGGCCAACAGTTCCTTGTGTTGGCGCAGATAGTTCGCCTGAATAAGCCGGCCCATCGGCATGGTGCGCCACGCCAGAACCAGTTCGGCCTCGGCATCGCCCCTCTGGCCCTGCGCGATCAAGACACGTGCGCGGCTCAGCACACCCTCGGGGGATTGCGGCGGTATTTCTTCATAGAATGCAATGATCTCATCGGGTGGCAGGACGTCTATCGCGGCCTCGCTCTTGCGCCGCAGCCAGGCCAGACCGGGCCAATCGGGACGGCGTGCCAGAAACCCGGTGACGTCCGCCGCATCGCCCAGTCCGGCTCGCAGGCGGTGCCATTCTACGACATCGCTCGCCACACTCTCGGGTTCACCAGCCGCACTCAGTGCTTCGGTCCATTCCCATTTGCGCAACAACTCCATGGCGCGCGCGAAATTCTGCGAATCATCGGCCAGCGCGGCGCCCCATGGGGCTGCGCAAAGGCACAACAGAACTGTCAGAATGCGCAACATCACTTGCATTACCCGATCATCCAAGGCTAGAGCCTGTGACGATAATCTGTGGCGGGCCGGGATCAACAGCAATCACGGAACTGTTTCAGGTTTAGCGGAGTTTTTCCGCGCAGATCGAAGAATAAAGAAGAAAAAAGGAGCGTGCCCATGTTCAATGGCTCAATGACAGCCCTCGTCACACCGTTTCGCAACGGCGAGTTGGATCTGGATACGCTCAAACAATTGGTCGAATGGCAGATCAGCGAAGGCACCACCGGTCTGGTACCGGTCGGCACCACGGGCGAAAGCCCCACGCTGACCCACCGGGAACATGAAACGGTCGTGACCGAAGTGGTCAAGGCGGCGGCTGGCCGTGTGCCGGTGATCGCCGGGGCAGGTTCCAACAACACGCTGGAAAGCCTGCGGCTGGCCCAACATGCCCAATCGGTCGAGGCCGATGCGGTTCTTGTGGTGACGCCCTATTACAACAAGCCCACACAGCGGGGCCTGATCGCACATTTCACCGCGATCCACGACGCCACGTCTCTGCCGATCTTCATCTACAACATCCCGCCGCGCTCGGTGATCGACATGTCGCCGGCAACCATGGGCGAGTTGGCAAAGCTTCCGCGTATAGTCGGCGTCAAGGATGCCACCGGCGATCTGGCGCGGGTCAGCGCCCAGCGGATCACCTGCGGCACCGATTTCATTCAGCTTTCGGGTGAAGACGCGACCGCGCATGGTTTCAACGCGCAAGGCGGGGTTGGGTGTATCTCAGTCACTGCCAACGTCGCGCCGGGCCTGTGTGCCCAGTTGCAGGCGGCGACAGCTGCGGGTGATTATGGCAAAGCGCTCGAGGTGCAGGACCGGTTGATGCCACTGCATCAGGCTGTCTTTACCGAGCCGGGGCTTGTCGGGGTGAAATACGCGATGAGCGTGCTTGGCCTGTGCAGCGAAGAGGTTCGCCTGCCATTGACTGGACTTACAGACAGCACCAAGACGCTGGTAGAAGACGGTCTGCGCCATGCAGGCCTGTTGAAGTAACCAAATTAGCTCTGCGAGTTTGCGGCGTTCCTGACCCTTAACAATCCGGTTCCGACTTGTCCGGGACCGGATCATACCCTGAGCCGCCCATCGGGTGACAGCGTCCTATGCGGCGCAGAGCGAGCCACCCGCCTTTGACCGCTCCGTGCTTTTCCAAAGCTTCCAGTGCATAGGCCGAGCAGGTGGGTTGGTAGCGGCAGTTATACCCGACCCAGGGCGAAAAGATGAGCCGATAGGCACGCACGGGCAAGGCAAGGATATGCGCAATGGGGCTCACGATTCGCCATGGATGCGGCGCAGAGCATAGCGCAGATCCTTTTGCAGCGCCTCGAAAGATCGCGATGCCGTTGCCTCTGCGCGTCCGATCAGAACATAGTCCCACCCCGCGCGGCCGTGCGTTGGCAGCACCAGACGGGCCGCCTCGCGCAAGCGTCGCTTGGCGCGGTTACGGGCAACAGCGTTGCCGACTTTCTTGGAGCAAGTGAAACCGACGCGAATGCCGTCGGCTTCGTCAGGCGCGCGCTGGCGCCCCTGAACCATCATCGAGGCCGTGCCTTGGCGCCGGGCGCGTGCGGCGCGCAGAAAATCAGCACGCTCTTTCAGCACGACAATAGTATCGGGCGCACAAACGGACACCGCCGGGGGCTTGCTCTCTTGGGCGGCATTGCCGTCCAAGGGGGCCTCCGGCGGTGTCATGTCCGTCAGAAAATCTGATGCGCTTACGCGCTCAGTTCCTTGCGGCCACGCGCACGGCGCGCGTTCAGGATTTTACGGCCAGCTTTGGTGGCCATACGTGCACGAAACCCATGGCGGCGCTTGCGAACCAGGTTCGATGGTTGGTAGGTGCGTTTCATCGCTCCGTCTCCAGCTATACTCGGTCGGGTACGGCGCGGAATCGCCCCCCGTGTGAACTTTGAAGCCCGTCCTCTAATAGTGCTTGATCGCCAAGTCAAACCCTGGCTGCTATAAATCGCGAGAAAACTGCAACAATTCGCGTCCCGGCAACAGTGGATTGTTTCAGGCAGACCAATCCGTCACGGAATTCTCACGAAAGAGGCGGACCAGATCAACGGCCCGTGATGTCCCTGTCGCTTTCCTCTGCAGAGGCGCATGTTGAGTTCGAAAATTCACCCGAAGATGGACCCACCTGATGAACGCCACCCCGGATCGCAGCAGTCATGCTGTTCTGCGCCACATACCCTTGATACTGATTCTCTGCGTTGCGGTGATCGGTGGATTTGTCCTGCGAGACTATATCACGTTCGACACGCTGCGCACCAATCGCGAGGCGTTGCTGGCGTTCCGCGATCAGAACCTGCTGGGGCTCGCGGCGGCATTTGTAACCCTCTATGTGGTGATCGTTGCGTTTTCCCTGCCCGGCGCGGCGGTGGCGTCGGTCACAGGGGGCTTTCTCTTTGGTCTCGGTGCAGGGACGATGTTAAACGTAATGTCGGCCACGATTGGCGCCTGTGCGATCTTTCTCGCTGCCCGCGCGGGCCTTGGCGCGACGCTCAGCGCCAAGCTGGACGCATCCGAAGGCACCGCAAAGCGCATCCGTGACGGGTTGCGTGATCACGAGATCAACGTTCTGCTTTTGATTCGCCTTGTTCCCGCAGTGCCGTTCTTTGTCGCCAACCTGCTACCGGCGCTTGTTGGGGTAAAGTTCCGCAACTTCGTGTGGACCACCACCCTCGGTATCATTCCCGGCGCGATCGTCTTTACGTGGATCGGCGTCGGGCTGGGAGAGGTCTTTGACCGTGGCGAAACCCCGGATCTGTCGCTTTTGTGGGAACCGCATATCCTGGGTCCGATCCTTGGTCTTTGCGTTCTCGCCGCGCTGCCAATTGTCATCAGGGTCCTCAGGGGCCGGAAAGAGATTTGATATGGTCGAAACAATCAAAACCGATGTTCTCGTCATCGGAGCAGGCTCTGCCGGATTGTCCGTTGCAGCAGGAGCCAGCCAGATGGGGGCCGACGTGGTCCTGCTGGAGGGGCACAAGATGGGCGGAGACTGTCTGAACTATGGTTGCGTTCCGTCCAAGGCCCTGATCGCCAGTGCCAAGGCGGCACACGCGCAATCCCATTCCGCGCCCCTCGGGATCGCCAACCAGCCGCCGGACGTTGATTATGCTGCGGTCATGGAACACGTCGCGCAGGTCATTGCACAAATTGCACCGGTCGACAGCCAGGAACGGTTCGAAGGGTTGGGTGTAAGGGTGATCCGCGAATTCGGGCAGTTCGTGTCACCGACCGAAGTGCAGGCGGGCGACCACCGCATCACCGCGCGGCGAATCGTGATCGCAACGGGGTCATCTCCGCTGGTGCCGCCAATTCCCGGATTGGACAATGTGCCGTATCTGACCAACGAAACGCTGTTCGATTTGCGCGAGCGGCCTGATCACCTGCTGATCATTGGCGGCGGCCCGATCGGCATTGAGATGGCACAGGCCCACGTGCGTCTGGGCAGTAAGGTGACGGTGATCGAAGGGATGACCGCGCTGGCGAAGGACGATCCGGATTTCGCGTCTGAGGTGCTGGATGCGATTCGTACTGAAGGCGTGGCGATTGAGGAAGGGGCGATGGCGGCGGAAATCCGCGAACAGGCCAGAGCCATCGAAGTCGAAGCCAAGGATGGCCGGGTGTTTAGTGGTACGCACCTTTTGATAGCCGTTGGCCGCAAGGCCAACACCGACCGACTGAACCTGAAAGCCGCCGAGATCGAAACGACGAAATCGGGCATCAAAGTAGATGCGCGGATGCGCACCAGCAACCGGCGCATCTTTGCCATTGGCGATATCGCCGGGGGGCTTCAATTCACGCATGTGGCCGGCTATCAGGCCGGGGTTATCCTGCGCCCGATGTTGTTTGGACTGCCTGCAAAAGCCAAAACCTCTCATATTCCATGGGCAACCTACACGGATCCGGAACTGGCGCAGGTTGGGCTGGCCGAAGCGGAGGCGCGCGAGGAACATGGGGATAAGCTTGAGATTGCTGCCTTCTCGTTTGATGAAAACGACCGAGCCATTGCAGAGCGAAAAACCACCGGCAAAATCAAAGTCATGGTTGTTGGTGGGCGCCCCGTGGGGGCCACTATAGTCGGGCATCGGGCAGGCGATCTGATCAGTCTCTGGTCGCTTGCGATTGCGAACAATCTCAAGATGAGCCAGATCGCGGGGATGGTCGCTCCCTATCCCACATATGGCGAAATCAACAAACGTGCTGTAGGGGCCTATTTCTCGCCCAGACTGTTTGATAATCCTAGGGTCAAACAGGTGGTTGGGCTGGTTCAGAGATGGCTGCCCTGACGAACAAGGAGCAGCATGCTGAACACGCTTTCGGGTCGGCTTCTGGTATTGACCACGGTCTTTGTGATGCTGGCCGAGGTGCTGATATTCGTGCCCACCGTGGCAGGGTTTCGCGAGGATTACCTGCGGGACAGGCTTGAGCGCGCGCAAATCGCGTCGCTTGCGTTGTTGGCGGACGACATGCTGTCGACAGAGCTTGAGGCCGAGTTGTTGCAAACTGCGGGCGTCTACAACGTTGTCCTGCGGCGTGACGAAGTGCGAGAGCTGGTGTTGAGTTCGCCCATGCCGCCCATGGTAGCCGCCACCTTCGATTTGCGTGAAGGTGGGCTGATGACGCTGATCCGGGACGCGATGATCCGGTTGTTTTCAACCGAAGATCAGGTGATCCGTGTGATTGGCTCGCCGGTTCAGATGGCTGGTTTGCTGATCGAGGTTACGATGGACACTGCGCCTCTGCGCGCAGAGATGATTTCCTATGGGTTGCGTATCCTCGGCCTGTCAGCGGTGATCTCGGTTATCACCGCGCTGCTGTTGTTCTGGGCGATCCGGGTCCTTCTGGTGCGCCCGATCAAGGGGGTTGTGGGCTATATGCAGCGCTACGCCGCTGCGCCCGAGGATGCGCGCGGGCTTATCCACCCAAGCGCCAGCCTTGTTGAGCTGCGCGAAGCCGAAGAGGCCCTGCTCAAGGTTCAGACTGATCTCACCCAAGCGTTGAAACAGCGTGAACGGCTTGCGCAGCTCGGCGGTGCGGTCGCCAAGGTCAGCCACGATCTGCGCAACATTCTCACCAGCGCGCAGCTTTTCACGGACAGGATCGAAGCATCGGATGACCCGTTGGTGCGTCGTCTCGCGCCCAAGCTGGTCAATTCGATCACCCGCGCCGTATCGCTTTGCGAAAACACGCTGGCGTTTGGTCGCGCCGAAGAACCGGCGCCGACGCTTGGTATGGTGCGGTTGCGTGATGTGGTGGATGATGTTGTCGAAGGTGAGCGCTTGGCCGAAGACAGCAAAGCGGTCTCTTTTGACACCCAAGTCATGCCTCTCCTGACGATACGTGCCGACAAAGAACAGCTCTATCGTGTGATGTTGAACCTCGTGCGGAATGCGCGTCAAGCGATCGCGGCAACAGGCAAGCCCGGAACAGTGTCCATCGCGGCGGAAGAAGACGACGATGCATGGTTGATCACCGTCACCGACACTGGGCCGGGCTTGCCGCCCCGTGCGGTGGAGCATCTGTTCACGCCGTTTCAGGGCGGCGCCCGCAAAGGTGGCTCGGGTCTGGGCCTCGCCATATCCGCCGAGCTCGTTCGCGGACATGGTGGCAAGCTGACGCTCAAGGAAAGCGGCGCTCAGGGCACGGTGTTCGAGATTTGCCTTCCCAAGGGCGATGGCATGGTCTGAGGCCGCTCGGCTTTTTTCACCTGCCGGACGCTTTCCTCTTGCAAACCACCGCCACCCCATCTAAATCGCCCCACAGTGGACCGATAGCTCAGCTGGATAGAGTACTTGACTACGAATCAAGGGGTCGGGGGTTCGAATCCTCCTCGGTCCGCCACTACCACATTATTCTGAATATAGATGGGTCGCCTTGGGCGGCCTTTTCTCTTTGTATGCTTGGGCTTGTGGGCACCCGTCGCTTGCCTTGAGTTTCTTTCGATGGTGCATATATTCATTCCTTGAGTGGTATGAAGTGTGGTATTTTATGATGGCGTTATCCGGCAAGCTGACAAAGAAGCTGATTGAAAACCTAGGTGCGGGGCGGCACGGCGACGGCAACGGGCTTTATCTGGTGGTTGATCCATCCGGCGCACGGCGCTGGATCGTGCGGGTGGTCGTTAAAGGTCAGAAGAACAAGAAGGGTGCACCCTTGCGCACGGACTTTGGTCTGGGTGGGGCGGACATCGTAACGCTGAACCAGGCGCGGGAAAGGGCGCTAGAGTATCGGCGCATGGCGAAACAGGGCTTAAACCCGCGTTTCAACGCCCGGCAAGAGATTCCGACGTTCGAAGAGGTTGCCCAGCAGGTTCATATCGACCGGATGCCCACATGGAGAAACGCCAAGCATGGTCAGCAGTGGATCAACACACTGCGCGACTATGCGTTTCCCAAGATTGGCCGAATGCCGGTCGATAGCATTGACCAACCTGAAGTTCTGATGTGCCTGACTCCGATCTGGACTGAAAAGCATGAAACGGCAAAACGATTGGCGCAGCGGATCAAGACCGTGCTCGACGTGGCAAAGTCGAAAGGGTTCCGATCCGGCGAAAACCCGGTGACAGCGATCAAGGACGCGCAGGTTCTGCCAAAGGTAGTCAAGAAGGTGAAGCACCACAAGGCGATGGGCTGGCAAGATGTGCCTGCCTTGTATGCCGATCTGAAAACGCGCAACGCGATGGCTGCGAAGGCGTTGATGTTCACTTGCCTGACGGGGTCGCGCACGGGTGAGGTGCTGGGGATGCAGTGGAACGAGATCGACTTTGACGCGCGGCTCTGGACCTGCCCGGCAGAGCGTATGAAGACCGGCGAAGATCATCGCGTTCCGCTTACCGACGAGATGCTGGAGATCATCGAACCGCTGCGCAAGATGCAGTCGAACTATGTGTTCGAGGGCCAGAAACGCCACCACCCGCTGTCCAACATGTCGATGTTGATGCTCTTGCGCCGGATGCAGGTCGAAGGGGTCACGGTACACGGCTTCCGTTCGACGTTCCGCGATTGGGCATCCGAAGTCGCCAATGCGCCGCGTGAGGTTGCAGAAATGAGCTTGGCTCATAAGATTGGGTCGAACGTGGAGCGGGCCTATGCCCGGTCGGACCTATTGGAGAAACGGCGATCGTTGATGGATCGGTGGTCACAGTTTGTGGCCAATGTTCCGGGCAAGGTCGTAAAACTGACGGAAATTCAGAAAATTTAATGAGAAAAGGTCGCGCTCTACCGACCTTCTATGAGAGGTCCGTAGCCGTGTCCAAAGCTTGTAATGTGATAAGGTGCGTGAGACGCTACCTTTATGCAAGACAATATCGCCAATAACGACGAACCTGATGTAGCAGAACAACTTCATGCAATAGTCGAGCGGATGCTGAAGCCGTTCGACGTGAAGCTTCAACAACGGGCAAGCACCTTATTGGGGCAGAGTGCTCCTTTCGACTTTTCGCGGCCAAACGAGCATGACAGCAAGGCAGAATTCCAGCGCGAAATGGCGGTTGTTGAGCAGAGCTTAGAGCATTTGTCAGAGCTAATTGAACTTTTGTCGAGCAGTGATGACACCGGCGAACATGCAGAAACGTTGAGGCGAGTTAGGCCGATTGTTGACTACAAGTTGTTTCGCAGGTCCCCGCGCAGCTTTGTCCGAGACCCAATTAAACTTGTTCGCAAAAATGTCGCTGATGTTGGAGGCTATACGGCAAGCCTCTTTGTTTTGATGGACTTATGGTCCGTGATGGAGGACCGCTACCAAGAATTGCAGAGCCAGAAGAAAGAATTCTGGAATCTACCGCATCGAGCACCAGACCACTATGCCCGCGCGATCGCGTTACGTCTGGCGCGCTTATTTGCGAAAGAGACGCGCCAGCGACCAACCGTAGGCACATCGGGTGAGACCGGCGATCCGTCGACCTCTTTCACACGTGCGCTAAAAGAGGTGTTCGATCTTCTGGAAATCCAAACGGTTGTACGTTCTCCTGCCGAATGGGCCATTGAACAGCTTACAGAAGATGACCTTAAGCCTAATGTGAACCACTTGGTTAACTTTGGAATCATGCTGGGCAAAGGTCCATAATCACAAATTTAACTGGTGAACGCTGACAAAAAAGGTTGGCCTTCAAAGCCCTTTTTCAAGTTCCGTTCGCTGTGTTTCAACGGTCCCGTATTCAAAACGACGGAGATCAAAACATGGAAAATCTTTTCGAGCAGAGCCGCAGCTACGTTCTTGGCGACCCAGAGTTGGAATTGATCGGCGACCGGGACAAGCTGGCGCAATGGCGTCACAAGGGTATGGGGCCAGCGTTCTACAGGTTGGGACGCAAGATCATCTATCGCGGGGCTGATCTTAACGCATGGGCCGAAGCCCAGCGCGTCGAGCCTGCTGACGTTGGAAAATCCTGATGGCCAAGCGTGTATCAACACGCAAGATCAAGAAAAAACCGTCATTAAACTTACGAAACCGCTGCTTTGGTGATGGGATTGACTCCCCAAACGGTACGGTCTTGGCGGGCCAAAGGTCTAAGTGTGATGACTGGGCAGAAGCCGCACTACATCTTGGGAGAAGCATTGATCGAGTTTGTGAAACTGCACTGTCCGAAACGCACCAATAAGATGCCGCTTCACCTTATGAATTGCTTTGGCTGTGGGGAGCATCGGAAGCCTATGGGTGCAATGGTCGACTACCTACCTATAACGGATGCCAGAGGCCGCCTCATAGGGCTGTGTGAGGTCTGTGGTTGTCCCATGAACCGGTTAACCAGCAAGGCAGGCTTGGTCAAATTCGATGGGTTGTTCGATATTGCTATCAATGGCGGTTCGCAAGCCTAAGCGAACCCCACAACCCCTTCCTGAAACCACACATTCGTCGGGCGGTCCAAACCACCTGAAAAGAGCGGCAATCGAGCATTCAATCGGAGAATATGAAGCATGAGAAAACATGTTGAAGAAAACGAGCGGGCTAAACGCGAATACGTCTTCTATCTGGAACAGGCCAAAGGGTTGGACGAAAAGTCCACCGACAAGGTTCTTGCTGCGATCCTGAAGTTCGAACAGTCGACCAAGTTCAAGCCATTCAAACGGTTCCATATCGAGCAGGCTTCAAAGTTCAAGGAAGATCTCGCGAAGATCAATGGCAAGACGGGAAAGCCGCTCGGTCACGCGACAGTTGATGCGACCTTGGCGTCAGTACGCGGTTTTTTTCACTGGCTGGCAGGCCAGAGAGGTTACAAATCGCGTATTTCCTACAGTGATACAGATTACTTCCGCAACAGCCGCAAATCGGCCCGCGTCGCACATACTGCCCGCGAGAAAGAGTTTCCCTCAATTGAGGCCGCATATCACGCATTCCAAGCGATACCCGATCGCTCCGAATTCCAGCAACGTGACAAAGCGCTCTTTGCGTTCTTCATGCTGACTGGCGCACGTGTTGGAGCGGTCGCCTCACTTCGCCTGAAACACATAGACCTGTTCAACGGGCGGGTGCTTCAGGACGGCAGGGACGTGAACACTAAATTCTCCAAGACCATCGACACCACGTTCTTCCCGGTCAACCCGGCCTATCTGGAATGCTTTACGAGTTGGGTTGAGTATCTGCGTGAGATCAAGTTGTTTGGTCCGCAAGACGCCTTGTTTCCGAAACCCGACATGGGATTGGCGGAGGGCGGAGGTTTTGCCGTTCTGGGCCTGTCTCGCTCGCCATACACCAACGGCACCAAGTTAAACGCAATCATCCGCAATGCCTTTGCGTCGGTCCAGCTGCCAGAATACCCGCCGCACAGTTTTCGCAGCACTTTGGCCATGCTGGGCAAAGACATGTGCGACGACATCGAACAACTCAAGGCGTGGTCAATGAACATGGGCCACGAAAGCCTGATCACGACGGTATCATCCTACATGCCAGTCACGAGACAGAGACAGGCGGAGTTGATCAAGGCGTTAGGCACATAGGGCGGAATCCGGTCATTCGCTGCGATGGCAAACCGGATCAGTCTAGTGAAAAAGCTGACATCCAACACGTTTGATTTAGCATCATGAAACCATCTTGTTTCGGGGACCAAGTTTCCTTGATTGATGGCGCTTCGAATGCGGGTGCTTTATCACAAGAGCAGCTCGCCCTTTCGAACGAACCTAAAAAAATTGAGGCCATTAATGCCAGCGACCACACGCCAGACCGCCGGACCTGGCTTCAACTTCGAAGACCTAACTTCTGCTTGGCTGGTTTCTAAGATGTTGCTCGGGCAAAGGCTGCAAGGGGTCGGGACGGAAGGCGCTATTTTGCAATCTCAGACTAGTTCCATGGGCTGGATAATCGATGACCTTTTGGTTTCGACCAAAGACGGGGCTAGTCATCTTGCGATCTCTTGCAAGAGTAATGTTCAAGTTTCGCGCAATGGATTTCCGAAGGATTTTGTGGATCTCGCCTGGAAGCAATGGAAGACTGGCGGCGGCTCAATGCAAAACAACAAAGACTGCTTGGGCCTTGTAACAAGGGGGAGGCATCCCGCATTCGATCCTGTTTGGGCAGATATTACTAACTGGGTAAAAAGCTCTGATGAAGAACTCGCGCTGTCTAGAATAAGAGCCACCAGCAAACACTCAAGCATTTTTGACAGTATCAAAAGCCCGCACGGTTCAGCTGTGGCAACAGATCATGAAACGCTTCGACTAGCACAGCGGCTAATAGTCGTGCCGCTGGATTTCCAGCTGGATCAGTCAACATCTGAGGACGAGGCCATTCGTGGGTTTCGAAGAAGACCTGGCGTGCGAAAGCAAAGTCCGCCTTCATTACGTTCAGCATGGCGTAGATTTCAGGCACCCCATCTTCGTCCTCAAAGGATCTTGTGATTTTTGGGATTGTTAGGACGTCAAATAGTCCCGACGCATAACCCGCCGAGCTACAGTGCAGATACAGGGCCAGATCGTTTTCTGAGATGAACCGAAGGTACGGTTTTTCGATAGTTTCTTGCGGATTGGGCGGGATCGAACCTGCCATCTCGATTTGTTTTCGCAGATAGCCGAGTAGACTGGTTGCAATCAACTGGTAAGTGCCACTGAGGTGGTTCCAAACGCCGCGCCAAGCGGCTGCGGCGCTGTAAAAACCGAGCAAAAACAGAATTGCCGGACCTAGGCCTGTCTTTCCAAGTGAAAAGTCATCGTCGTCATTCCTCCGGGTTTCTTGCGGTTACAATCCAAGACGAACTGTCCATCCATAGGCCCTCTTCGTCACTTTCGACCCCGCGGAACATCTCGGCAAGGGCTACTTCAACCTCTGATCTTTTCTCTTCGGCAAGTAGGCCTCCTTCGCGGAACGTTTCTCCGGCGGGGCCAATAGCCAGTTGAAATGCGATTGCTTCCTCGACCGTACGCCCGACCAGCACTTTCGCATCCAGCCGCTCAAACGCGATGTCGCAATAACCTGCCGCTTCCATTTGGCCCCGCAGCACCGTTTCATCTTCCATAGAAAATGGCCCTGGTCCGCAAGTAAGCGCATTTTCTCCGGGCTTGGGCAGAATGCTTTGCACGACATCCCTGGCACTGATAAGCCAAGGGTTGTCTTCGCGATTGCGCCAAACGATATGCGCCATGCGCCCGCCGGGTTTCATGGCCGCGCGCATCGCTTTAAGCCCAGCCACCGGATTGACAAAAAACATCGTGCCAAAGCGCGCGAAGACAAAATCGAAGTCGCTCGCAGCCAACCCATTTTCGACATCATGACAAATGAACCGGACATTGTCGGGCTGGTCTTGACTGATTGATTGGCGGGCAAGGTCAATAAAATCCTGACAGCAATCAACGCCAAGAACTTCGCCTTTGGGACCTGTATGATCCGCTAGCGCGATGGCAGTATCGCCAAACCCACAACCAATATCGAGGATTTGATCCCCTTCTGCGATATCCAGTCTCGGCATGATGGCAGCGCTGTGCTGCGATAGCCCACCAACCAGAATGTGCCGATAGGTGATGAATTTGGGGGCCAGCACCGTGTTCCAAAAATCAACGAGTGGTGAAGGCTTTGTGGTGTTGATGGGGTAAGCATGAATGGTCATAGGAATTCCTGACGTATCACTCTGAGCAGCGACGATTTTTGACATTTATTTGAAGGGAGCATCAGAGGCGCGTTGTCACGCCTCTAATCTCTTACTTGTAGATGATGACTTCCGCGTAATCCGCAGGCGCGTTCATTGTGCCGTCTTCGGCGATATTGAACTCATCAATTAGAGCCAGGATGTCGGCTTCCAGCTTCATCTGGCCAGCTTCGTCAAGGGCCAAGAATGCCTTGTGCACTGGTCCATAGAGCGTGCGAAAGACCTCTACAAAGTGCGAAGGCGAGCGGTAACGGAAGTTGAATTGGCGGACATTCGAAGTGATCAACGAAGCCGTTGTTTCAAAGGTTTCATTGATCCAAGTCTCGTCACCCCAAAGTGCCGGGGACTTCACACCTGCGGGTGGGACCACATGCGCGCCAAGCGTCTTAAAGAGCCGCCCAATAAAACTGGATGGCGTCCAATTGGCCATGCCGACCTGTCCGCCATTGCGGGTGACACGGATCAGTTCGTTTGCTGCCTGCGTTTGGTTCGGCGTAAACATGACGCCGAAAGTTGAAACTGTTGCGTCAAAGGTTCCGTCCGCAAACGGCAGGGCCTCAGCATCAGCTTCTTTAAAGGTCACACGGTGGCCCTCTGCCACAGCGCGATCTTCGCCCATGGCCAAGAGTGACGGCACGTAGTCGGTTGAAGTTACCTCATGCCAGCGGCGGGCAAAGGCGAGTGTTGCGTTGCCGTTCCCGGCAGCAACATCAAGGACCTTGGACCCTGTCTTGAGGTCCATTGCCTCGGCCAGCGTTTCGCCGACGATCTGCAATGTCGTGCCAACCACGGCGTAATTGCCAGATGACCATGCTGCGTTTTGCTTGATCTTGATGGCGTCAAAGTCGGGTGTGATTTGGGAGTGCGTGTTCATTGTGTTTTCCAGTTTGAAAGGTGTTTTAGGGAAAGTTCGGCACTAGCCGCGATCAGCCGCAGACCGGATGGACCCGATCAAGGCTGTACGGTTATACCAGCGCTTGAAAGCGCTTCTGGCCGGTAGGTTGGAGACGCCATCAAAGCCGGTTCCGTAGGTCGGAGTACCGCGTGTGATGGGGGTGGCGGTTGCTGTCGGTAGGTTGAATGCAATTGTCATGGTGGTATCCCGTTTAAAAAAGGAGTGCGGATCGTCTGAGGCAGGCTGGTATGAACCTGCCCCGAACGAGGGGGCTAGGTTTAGCCCGCAGCTGCTTGCATTGATTTGACGTCAGCTGCGCCAAGCGCTTGGCCTCCGATGCCCCACTGACCGCCGGGGACGTCAATGACGCGCACCCATGTGACGCCACGCAGGGCCTCGCCTTCGATAGCGACCATTGTGTCGGTTACTTTGGCGATCATTTCTTTCTTCTCGTCTTCGCTGAAGACACCGTCGATGACTTGGATATCTACGAGTGGCATAGTGTGTTTCCTTTTGTTTTGCTTTCGCTTGAGACACCGCGTCTCAACCGATGAACAAAGGAATATGTGCTTGCCGGGCGTCCAGATACTTCGCGGACTGAAGCAACCCACTACAAAATTGGAACCAACCCACTACAAATTCTGAAGTCAGGTGATAAAGTTTGCGTATTGGAGGTGTTAATATGCGCTACAACCAATTTTGCCCCATCGCCAAGGCAACCGAAATATTAGGCGAAAAGTGGACAATCCTGATCATTCGCGAGCTGCTTATGGGAGGCACCCGCTTCAATGACTTGCAACGCGGTCTTGGAGATATATCTCCGGCCCTTCTGACCAACCGGCTTAAATCTCTAGAGTCGCAAGGGATGGTCGCCCGCCGCAAAATCTCCGGTCAGAAAGGCTTTGAGTATTTCCCAACGGACGCCTGTCAGGCCTTGCTCCCAGTGGTGAAGTCTTTGGGGGATTGGGGCATGCTATGGGCACGCCATACTATCCTAGACGCCGATTTCGACGCCGAGTTTTTGATGTTCTATCTTGAACGCAGCATTGATCCGACGAAACTGGTCGGCTCTGAGACCGTCATCAAGTTCCGTTTCTCTGATCTGACAGAACAGCAAAACTGGTGGCTCCTTGTTGAAAGCAACAAGGCCCAAGTCTGCCTGAAAGATCCCGGCAAGGACGTTAATGTGTTCTTCAACTGCTCCGTTCGCACAATGCATGATGTTTGGATGGGCGACCGGACTTATCGTGACGCGCTCAAGTCTGGTGATCTACGCGTTGACGGTGATTTGGTTCTGACACGCAATGTGCAGTCTTGGCTGAAACCAAGCGTCTTTGCAGACTCTGAGCGAGCACCACTGCCAGCTTAAGAATTAACTACTCAGCTGACTTAGAAACTGGCCGAACGACTGGTTTGGTAAATTCGCTGCGCTGCCGGATAACTATCACTGCATGTGTGAAGAATTGCAGCGTTAGCAATAGCCGCACCTGCATAAGTCCGCTTTGTCTCGCGTCTTACTAGTTCGCGCACGATGCAGCGAACGGCGCTGGTTCCCGAACCCGCCGCTCGTGGCCGACGCGGCGAAGGTATCGGGAGAGCCCACTTTGCCGGATATTGCACTCTATACGAACGTCCGCATTCATGGTCAGTTGCTTGAGGTTACATGATATGCACGGATTGCAGCTCGCATCGAATGTGTGACGGCGATTTTGGAATGTTTAACTTGAGTTCTTTTGAGCGAAAAACAGTCATTCTGGCGGCGGACATCGTGGGATATTCGCGGATGATGGATGAGGATCACAGTGTCGCGTTGGACGCCCTGAGAAACGTCCGCGACGGTATCGTCGAGCCATGCATTGCAGCGGGCGACGGCGTGGTTATCAAACGTCTTGGGGATGGGTGGCTAGCCGCGTTCGATGGATGCTCGGACGCGTGCGCATCGGCACTCAAGATACAATATCTATTAGCTGATGAAGGTGCCCCA
>NZ_JBDWLR010000024.1:0-36302 GCF_039973035.1 Sedimentitalea sp. | reverse complement strand
GGAACCTCGCTTGCGGAATTCATCAGGGCCAGTGGAGGCAATGCCAAAACATAAACAGGCCGGACAGACGACAGTACTGACGAAAATGACCGCGCATATCACCAGAAAACACTTGCAATGCAGGAGCCACCCACAGATGACTTTACGGTTAAGCGGCGGTTATCAGAGCCAAGGTTCGGGCTGCTGGCTGTAGGCGATGTAAAGCGGGTGTTTCGGATGACCGGCCTTGCTGAGCCCGAGGTGCAACAAGGGTCGCCCGGTACCGCGCAGCAGGTTTGTAACAGTCTCTCCGCGCGAAAGGTGCGCGCCATGGGTTCCCCAGGCCGCAATCACCTGATCGGCCCACTCCGCCCCGGCGAGGATTGCCGCATCATTCTCGGGGCCGACCGGATCGGCGGCTGCACGCATGGCACGGGGATCAGTGTCGCGCCAGGCAAAGATGTTGGTGACCTGAAACGCCCCGAACCCAAGCGCACGGGCGCGGCGTTCACAGCGTTCGACGGTGGGATCGTTCTGCACTTCGGTCGCTGTGGATGGGTTCAGCATGACAAAAAGTGCCCGCTGCCCTTCGGGGTCCCAGACCCGCGTGAGACTATAGCGATATCGTTCGCAATCTGAGTAGATGGCGGTCGAGGGCGCATCGCCCTTGGTATGAGATCGTGTTATCATTGCGCCTTCATAAAGGCGATTTCAGGCGAGCGCCAACCGAACCGGTCTGCGTTTCGTTGGTTTGTCATTTTT
This sequence comes from Sedimentitalea sp., assembly GCF_039973035.1. Classification (NCBI taxonomy): domain Bacteria; kingdom Pseudomonadati; phylum Pseudomonadota; class Alphaproteobacteria; order Rhodobacterales; family Paracoccaceae; genus Sedimentitalea; species Sedimentitalea sp. The sequence continues at coordinate 35,561 of NZ_JBDWLR010000024.1, read as the reverse complement.
TCAGGAGGCCGGGCAGATGGCGGATCAGGACGCGCTGGAAAAGCGCAGGATCGAACTTGAGGAACAGCGTGACAAGAACAATGTGTTGCTGCGCGAAAAGGAACTCGAAATCGAAGCGCTCAAGGCGCGGATCGGCCATGCGTCTCAAGGGGCGGAACAACGCGGGCGCAGCCATGTCGCGCTGATCTCGGTGCTGTCAGCGGTCATCGGGGCCGCGGCGTCAATGGGTGCGGCCTATCTGACCGGCAACCTGAGCGTTCAGGAGCGGCAGCTGGTCAATGCGGCGCAAGCCAGCCTGGAACAGCAGAAGTTTTCTTATGAGCTGATCACCACTGCGCTCTCTGAAGAAGACGACCAGACCCGCGCGCAAAGGTTGCGGTTTATGGTTGATATCGGGTTGCTTGGGAACCTGCGCGCCGACAAGCTGATCGAATATGCCGACCTCGAAGCCGAACGGATCGAACAGGGCGACGAGCGGCCAAGCTATTTGCCTTACACCCAGCCACAAAAGCAGATGTCCATGGATAGGGCGATCCTGCCCGGCTATGCGCTTCGCCTCGTGGCGACCGGAAACAGCAAGATCAACGTGATCAAGGCCATCCGGGAAGTGACCGGAATGGGCCTGCAGGACTCCAAAACCCTGTCTGAAACACCGGGCGAATTGATTATCACCGGTTTGGCCGAAGCGACTGCAAATGATTTTGCGAGCCGTCTGATCGAGGCGGGTGCGACGGTAGAGGTCGAATTGATCGAAATCACAAAGTGAAAGATCAGCCCTTGGGTGTGTTGAACACGCGCGCCGGGTGCAGTTCTCCGGATTTGTAGACCCCCACGGCGACGGCCTTGCCATCATGCGATGCCCATGCGTGATCGCCGTATTCGACATCCGACGCCAGAACCATGCCAGGGTTGCCATTGCGCAAACGTGCGGCGCCTTCGGGGGGGCAGCGCAACTCGGGCAGTTCGGAAAGCCCGATTTCCAGCGGTTGGAGATATTTGTCCAGTTCCGGGGTCCGCGCCATTTCCTCGATCTGTTCAATCGTCAGCGCGTCTTCGGCATTAAAGGGTCCGGACCAGATCCGCCGCAGCGATACCACATGGCCCAGACAGCCAAGCGCCGCGCCAAGATCGCGGGCAATACTGCGCACATAGCCACCCTTGCCGCAGGTCATTTCCAGCGTCACATGATCGGCGTCAGGGCGATCGATCAGAATCAGCTCCTCGACCCAGAGGGGGCGTGCAGCAAGCTCCATGTCCTCGCCATCGCGGGCGCGTTTGTAGGCGCGTTCGCCGTCGATCTTGACGGCCGAGAACTGTGGCGGCACCTGCTGGATGTCACCGACAAACGGGTTCAACGCCTCTTTGATCTGTTCGTCGCTGGGCCGCAGATCGCTTTCACCGATGATTTCACCTTCGGCGTCATCCGTGTTGGTGGCCTGCCCGAGCCGGATGGTAAACGCATAGGCCTTTAGAGCGTCGGTGATATAGGGAACCGTTTTGGTCGCCTCGCCAAGTGCAATTGCCAGCACACCTGTCGCTGCTGGGTCGAGCGTGCCCGCATGACCAGCTTTCTGCGCGTTCATTGCCCAGCGAACCTTGTTCACAATGGCGGTAGAGGTCGGACCGGCGGGCTTGTCGATGATCAACCAGCCGGAAATGTCGCGGCCTTTGCGTTTGCGTCCCATGTTGCCTCTGCTTGGTTCCGGATGCGGCGAGGTAGCCGAGACGGGCAGGGGTGTCAAACCCCACAGTTGGCGTCGGCCAGATATCGATACCAACCACCTCTAGACCTTGCGGTGCGTGCACTCTGCCTGCTGCGTCACTGGTAATCGTGGTTTTCATCGTCTTTGGGGCGTGGTGATTGGCGCTTGGGGAGTCTGAGGCATCTCGTGACTGCAAGTGCTCCGCCTCCAGCGCAACAGATGAAGATCTATTCCGCGTCGACCACCAATCCGACGATGGGGCCAAGCCGGAAACCGAGGTCGTTTCGGTTGATCGAAGGGGCATAAAGGCGCGAAATGTTGCCGTCGAAATAGAGTGCATTGGGCAAGGCCAGTTCTTCCAAAAACAAGCTGCCAAATTCGTGGAAGGTGACTGCATTGCGCGAGATGACGAATACCGCACGGGTGCCATCGGCGCTGGTTCCGACACCGTTGCGGATATAGCGCGATGTACTGTCGATCAGGAACCGGGGGTGCAATTCGCCATCGATGACCAGCATTGGGCCGGATTGCGTGGCAAATTCGCACGTGGGTTGCGACTCGACGAAGGCCAGCGTTTCGATGACATCGGCACGACCTTCGCGAATGCAGAACACGCCGTTGGGCAGCAACCCGAAATTACCGGGGCCTGCGTTGGTGATGACGCGCATCGCTTCGGTGCCGTTCTCAAGGTAATGGCCAACCGGCGCGCGGTCATCATGGTACATGCCCGCATTCATCGCGAACGCGAGCCGTTTGCCACTGGGCGCAAGCGCGGCATTGATGGTCGAAAAATGGCCGAACAGCCCACCAGTGTCGTCATAAAGAAACAGGCGCAGATCGGCCTGGGTCATATCGATTTCACAGACCGCGTATCCGTTGCCCGCATGGCTCACATCGCGGCAATCCTGTGCCAGAGCGGCGGCAGGGGCCAGCAGCATGACCAGCAGAAGGGCCGCGAAGGGCTTCACCCGTCAGTGTCGCGGCGGACCGCGTCCTGATTCAGCATCCGGCGTGTGTCGTCCATCCGGTCAAACGTATCGTCCAGCTGAAACCGCAGGTCCGGGGCGAACTTGAGGGCGAGTTTCTTGGATACGGCGCGCCGCAATTCGCCTTTGTTGCGCGCCAGCAGTTTCAGCACGTCTTCCTGCCCCTGACCGCCAAGCGGCAGCACATATGCGGTGGCGACGCGCAGATCCGGTGAGGTTCGTACTTCGCCAACCGTGATCGACATGCGGTTGAGGTCGGGATCGTGGACATCGCCACGGGCCAGGACTTCGGACAAGGTACGCCGTATCAATTCGCCAACGCGAAGCTGTCGTTGGGAGGGGCCGGGTCCATCATGGAATTTGTTCTTTGCCATGATCCTGATCTAAGGCGTAGCAGAGGCTTTGCCAAGCGGGCCGCAACCGGATAACAGCACCTGACGCAAGGGAGTGACGCGCGATGACACATAAGCCGGGTATCGTTGTAACGGGGGCTTCGGGCCGGATGGGCCAGATGCTGGTGCGGACCATCACCGAAAGCGACAAGGCACAGCTTGTGGGGGCGGTCGAACGCACGGGCCATGATTGGGTCGGTCAGGACATCGGCACCGCAATGGGCAGAGCGGAGCTGGGGGTTACCGTAACCGACGATCCGCTTGAGGCGTTTGCACAGGCGCAGGCGGTGATCGATTTCACGGCACCCCAAGCAACGCTTGAGTTCGCAGCATTGGCGGCGCAGGCGCGGCTTGTGCATGTGATCGGCACCACCGGAATGACCGACCCTCAGATCGAGGCACTGACACCTTCCGCGCGGCATGCGGTGATCGTACGGGCAGGCAATATGAGCCTTGGGGTCAACCTGTTGACACAGCTGACCAAGAAAGTGTCCGCCGCGCTAGATGAGGATTTTGATATCGAGATCATCGAGGCGCACCACCATCACAAGGTTGATGCCCCGTCAGGCACGGCATTGATGCTGGGTGAAGCGGCGGCAGAGGGGCGCGGCGTGACCCTGTCTGATGTCGCGGATCGGGGCCGGGATGGCATGACAGGTGCGCGCAAGCGTGGCGATATCGGTTTTGTGGCGATCCGCGGTGGCGATATCGTCGGCGAGCATGACGTGCTCTTTGCGGCGCCGGGGGAGCGGATCACGCTGCGGCATGTAGCGACCGACCGGGCGGTGTTCGCGCGCGGAGCTTTGCGCGCCGCACTCTGGGGGCAGGGCAGGGCTCCGGGTGCCTATGACATGGTGGATGTGCTTGGCCTCAACGACTGATCGGCAGTTTTTTGCCCATTGATTCGGCTTAGTGCCCGCCGTTTGGGCGGCCATCGGAGATTGGGCATTGGCAGTGGTGCATCGCTGTATGCTCACGCCTTCACTTGCAGTGACCCACTGTCCAGCAATCGCCGCCTTGAGGCAAAGCAACAAAGTCGCGACGCCGCCGAATGTCGTGATTCGTATCTGACAAGGGACGACGATTTGCGCGCCACAGTTTCACGTTTACGCAACCTGCTTGACCTCTCAGACACGAACAGAACCCATCTTTTCTCCGCCTTCTGGTAGGGTTTGTGCGCAAGTGATTATGCAGCAAGGTTGAAATGTCGTTACCACCACCCGAAGATCGGGCGGCGGCAAGTCCATTACCTTGGCAAAGACGGCAAAAAATCTTGATGGCCTCGGCTTGCCACAACCTGAGATTGCGACAGCCGCCGCGCTGGTATTCTCGTCTCCGTCAGATCAGGCCGAGCGCAGCAACACCTTGCTGGAACCAATTGCCTCGGCAATGCGGCTGTATTGCTGGGTTTTGCTCTCGGAACCCGCTGCGCTGCGCAGCAGAAGGGTTTCGGTATTGCTGAGGATGGCGCTGGCCTGCTGGTTGACCTGTGGCAATGACTGAGGTGCCACGGGAGTCAGCGGGCGGGTGGTTCTGATCTCTGGGGTTGTATCTGTCGCCGCGCGCGTTGCACGTCCACGCGTCTGTGACGGGTCACGGTTCTGCCGTGCAAGGCTCTCAAGCTGATCGGAGGTGTCTTTCAGAATATTCCGCACTTCGTCATAGTCGGTACCCTGCGGGATCTCGTCCGCGACCTTGCCAAGCCGTTCAGCCAGACAATCGACCGTGTAAGAATCATTGTCGATTTCGGCGCAGAATTGTTGGGCCGATGCGATGCTGCCGGTCACCACGTCGGTGTAGTTGGATGATCCAAAACCGGCTGCGGGCAGAATCACGGTATAGACGACGGGTGGGATTGCCTGAGCAAAAGCAGGAAGCCCTGTTGCCGATGCTGCGGTAAGGGTCGCAACAATTCCAAATTTCCGAAATGCGCTCATATTGAAACAGTCTCCTGCAGATAAATAGTAAGTTATGCGTGCCTTGCGTTGCCCGAGGCGGCTCGGCGCGCTATCGTTAAGACTATTCTAACAGGATTCGAGTGTGAGGGCATGGTCAAATTTTCAAGCTTAGCGATTGCCGGTGTTTTCGCAGCCGGACTGGCAGGCCAGATACAGGCGCAGACCGTTCCGGCGCCGTTATCGCAGGCACAGGCTCGGCTGGCGTGCGGCACGGGTATCGTGCTGGGGGCAGTGACCCTACCGAATGGCTCTATCGAGGTGACCTGTGAAACACAGGCCTCTGCGAACGTTCCCGCCGCTCTGGCGGGCGCACTGACACCAGAAGCTGCTGCAGCCCTTGTGGTTACTGTCGTTGTTGTCGGAGCGCTGATTGGGGATGGCGGCGGATCTGAGGTCACCACCACGACTGCTCCTTCAGCGCCAGTCGAAGTCTTCGAGTAACACACTAAGAACCGGTCAAATGTTGCCTGCCTCTTTAGGGGCAGGTGCGATGTCGGCCAATACACAAAGGCTTTGGGATGGTCGCATTTCCTTAGAAATCGACTGCGAGGCCCTTTTTCTCCCAATCGCCATAACGGACCGGTTCAGGGCCGTCGCGACCGCCAAGCTCTTTGGGCAGAGGCGTGTCCTTGGCGGCCAGCTTGCGGCGTTCTTCCGCTTCGGCGAGGGCGCGTTGGGCTGCGGGCGGCAGTTCGGGGCTCGGGGTATCGGTCATCGCGGGTTCCTTTATGCCTGATGCGTGATATACGCCCGCGGCCCCGTCTGACAAGGGACGTGGCGGATTTGCGGAGATAAACGGATGGCAGAAAGCGGCCTGAACGCACGGCGCAGCGCGGTGTATTTGCTGGACCAGGTGCTGGGCGAAGGCCGCCTGATGGCGGAATGCCTGTCGGCAGGCGCGCTTGACCGGCTGGCCCCTGAAGACCGGGCGCGGGCGCAGCGACTCGCCTTGGAAACCCTGCGCGGGCTGGAGCGCGCCGATCGGCTCTTGCAGAAACATCTGCGGAAAAACCCTCCACTGATGGTGCGCAATGCGCTGCGTCTGGGCACGGTCGAACTGTGTCGGGGCGAGGCTGCGCATGGGGTGGTCAACGCGATGGTGCAGATCGTCGGTGCGCACAAGCGGCACGGGCAATTGAAGGGAATGGTCAATGCCGTTCTGCGCAAGATTGCCGCCGATGGCGCGGAGAACTGGGCAAAACTGCGGGTGCCACGTTTGCCAAAATGGCTGCGCAGCCCGCTGGTGTCCGCTTGGGGCGCCGAGGCCGTGGCGGGAATGGAGTCGGCACATTTTGCTGGCGCGCCTCTGGACATCACAGGCAAACCGGGCGCCGATTTGTCGGCATTGGGTGGCGAGGCGGTGCCGACCGGGTCCATGCGGCTGGCGACACCGGGGCAGGTGACCGCATTGCCGGGGTATGAGACCGGTACCTGGTGGGTTCAGGATGCAGCTGCCGCACTCCCCGCGACGCTGCTTGCGGTGCAACCGGGGGAACGGGTGCTGGATCTCTGCGCGGCGCCGGGGGGCAAGACGCTGCAATTGGCAGCAGCCGGTGCCGACGTGGTCGCCGTCGACAGCTCCGAGCAACGTATGAAGCGATTGCGCGAAAATCTCGCCCGCACCGGATTGCAGGCCGACGTACAGGTTGCCGATGTGCTGGAGCAAAGCGGGACCTATGACGCAATCCTGCTGGATGCACCCTGTTCGGCGACAGGCACCATCCGGCGGCATCCGGATCTGCCCCATGCCAAAGATGGATCAGAATTTGCGGCGCTGATCGGGCTACAGGCCGAGATGCTTGCCCACGCGTGGACCTTGCTGCGCCCCGGTGGGCGGATGGTGTTTTGCACCTGCAGCCTGTTGCCTGACGAGGGCGAGGTTCAAGTGGAAGAAGCGCTGGAAACACATACAGACATGCAAGTGGATCGCACGGCGCTATCGCGGCCCGGCGTCGATCCGGCGTGGATCACCGAAGAAGGCGGGCTGCGACTGAGACCGGACTATTGGCCCGAACATGGCGGGATGGACGGGTTTTATATGGCGCTTCTGCGCAAGGATTGTGGCGTCAGCTAGCGCCGGATCGACAAAAATCTGTCGCAAGCTGCGAATATTGATAAGAGATCGGGACGAAACGCTTTAAAACGCCGCAGAGCGTAGAGGCAGAGGCACTATGGCAGGCTCGCAGATATTTGCAGCCCGGCGGGACCGGGCGCTGAACCGTCTGTATGCACGGCTGGCGCGGGGGTATGCGCGGGCGACCGGGTTCGTGTCACAACCCGAACCGCGCACCATCGGAGGATTCGCAAGAGGCCGGCAATTGGTGGCCGGAAACCTGATGTTCGCTGGCTATCTGGTCGAGGCGAAAGGCCGTGATCTTTGGGACATAGGTGCGCCGGATGCCGCGTTTGATGCGGAACGGCACGGGTTTGCCTGGCTGGATGATCTGGTGGCCGTGGGTGATACCCCGGCCCGTGCACAAGCCCAGCAGTGGGTTTGGAGCTGGATCGCACGCTTTGACGAGGGGCGCGGGCCGGGATGGGCTCCGGATTTGACCGGCCGGCGCGTTATCCGGTGGATCAACCACGCCATATTCCTGCTGCGTGGTCAGGACAGCGCCGAAAGCGAGGCGTTTTTCCGGGCGCTGGCGCGGCAAAGCTGGTTTCTGTCCAAACGCTGGCACAGCGCATCACCCGGATTACCGCGATTCGAAGCGTTGACGGGTTTGATTTATGCCGGACTGTCGCTGGAGGGCGAAGAGGCGCTGGCCGATCCAGCGGTGCGGGCGTTGGCGCGGGAATGCGACACCCAGATTGATCACGAAGGCGGCGTGCCGACCCGCAACCCGGAAGAGCTACTTGAGGTGTTTACCCTGCTGACCTGGGCCGCGTCCGCGCTGCACGAGGTCGGGCGCGGTGTGCCGCCTGCGCACGCCCGCGCGATTGAACGGATCGCCCCGACCCTGCGTGCGCTGCGACATTCGGATAGGGCTCTGGCGCGGTTTCATGGTGGTGGGCGCGGTTTGGACGGGAGGTTGGACCATGCCCTTGCGGCCAGCCACGTCAAACCCGAGCAGGTTCACGGGCTGGCGATGGGCTATGCACGGCTGGCGGCTGGGCGCACCAGTGTGATTATCGATGCCGCCATGCCGCCGACCGGGGCGGCGTCGTTCAATGCCCACGCCTCGACACTCGCGTTCGAGCTGACATCAGGGCGACGGCCGCTGATCGTGAATTGCGGTTCTGGCGCAACGTTTGGCCGCCAGTGGCGGCGCGCCGGGCGCGCGACGCCGTCGCATTCAACGCTGGGCCTGACCGGATACTCCAGCGCGCGGCTGGCCACCGAGGACAGCAAGACCGGCTTGGTCCCATTGATCGAAGGACCGCGTCATGTGCCCATCGAAATGTCCGAGCGTGCAGATGGTGCGCAGTTTCAGGGCGGGCATGATGGCTATGTTGCGCAGTTTGGCCTGACCCACGCACGGCGACTGGATCTGAGCTTTGACGGGCGGCAGTTGTCCGGCGAAGACATGTTGCTGGCGATCGAGGATGCGGACAAACGACGATTTGATCAGGCCATGGACCGAACCAAGCTGGCCGGCGTCGGGTTTGACATTCGCCTGCATCTGCATCCCGAGGTGGAGGCAACGCTGGATCTGGCCGGGTCCGCCGTGTCGCTGAGGCTGAAGAGCGGTGAGGTCTGGGTGTTTCGCCCCGAGGGTGGCGTGCAGATGTCGGTTGAACCGGGCGTTTATCTGGAAAGCACGAGGCTGAAACCAAGGGAATCGCAGCAGATCGTGCTGTCGGGCCGTGCGATGGGGGCCGCGACGCGTGTGCGGTGGACCCTGTCCAAAGCGCAGGACACTGCAATTGCAGTGCGCGATGTCCTGAGGGATGAACCCGTTTTTGACAGGTAAACGCTGATCGGTGGCCTGTTTTCACGGCGACGGGGGTACGCGCAGGCAGAAACCCGGTTGCGCGGCAAAAGGACGGTTCTATCCCGCCGGAAATTGGATTATGCCGCGCATAACAGCCATCACATTCAGGACTTGTCATGACCGACCATCGCCCCATCCGCCGCGCCCTGCTCTCTGTTTCCGACAAATCAGGGCTTGTCGAACTGGGTAAGGCTCTGGTGGCGCGGGATGTCGAACTCCTTAGCACAGGTGGCACCGCGCAAACTCTGCGCGACGCTGGTCTCGAGGTGCTTGATGTGGCCGAGGTCACGGGCTTCCCCGAAATGATGGACGGGCGCGTCAAGACGCTGCACCCGATGGTACACGGCGGGCTGCTGGCGTTGCGCGACAACCCATCACATGTGGCGGCCATGGAGCAATATGTCATCAACCCGATCGACCTGTTGGTGGTAAACCTCTATCCGTTCGAGGCGACGGTTGCAGCGGGTGCGGATTATGCCACCTGCATCGAGAACATCGATATCGGTGGTCCGGCGATGATTCGCGCCGCCGCTAAGAACCACGCCTTTGTGTCGGTTGTGGTCGATACCGACGACTATGACGCGCTGCTGGCTGATATGGATGCCAACGACGGGGCCGCGAGCGATGAGTTCCGCCGCACACTGGCACAGACCGCATATGCCCGCACCGGTGCCTATGATGCCGCCGTCAGCAACTGGATGGCAGACGCGGTCGGGGTCGAGACACCGCGCCGCCGCGTGGCAAAGGGCAAGCTGGCCCAATCGCTGCGCTATGGTGAGAACCCGCACCAGAAGGCGGCGTTCTACACCGATGGCTCCGACCGTCCGGGCGTCGCTAGCGCGACACAGCATCAGGGCAAGGAACTGTCCTATAACAACATCAACGACACAGACGCCGCGTTTGAACTGGTCAGCGAGTTCGCCCCCGAAGACGGCCCGGCCTGTGCGATCATCAAACACGCCAACCCTTGTGGTGTGGCGCGTGGGGCGACGTTGAAAGATGCCTATCTGCGGGCGTTTGATTGTGACCGCACCAGTGCGTTCGGCGGCATCATTGCGCTGAACCGCACATTGGATGCGGCGACGGCGCAGGAAATCACCGGAATTTTCACCGAAGTAGTGATCGCCCCCGATGCCGACGACGCTGCGCGTGAAATCTTTGCTGCCAAAAAGAACCTGCGGCTGCTGACCACGGGATCGCTGGCTGATCCGCGCGCCGCTGCGTTGGCATGGCGGCAGGTGTCCGGCGGACTTTTGGTGCAGGACAAGGACACCGGGTTCATCAATCGCGACGATTTAAAGGTTGTTACCAAACGCGCACCCTCTGATGCCGAACTGGATGACCTGCTGTTTGCCTGGACCGTTGCCAAGCATGTGAAGTCCAACGCCATCATCTATGTTAAGGACGGCGCAACCGTCGGTGTCGGCGCGGGCCAGATGAGCCGGGTGGACAGCACCCGTATCGCCGCGCGCAAGGCACAGGACATGGCCGATGTGCTGGAGCTGGACGCACCGCTGACCCAAGGCTCGGTCGTCGCGTCGGACGCGTTCTTTCCATTTGCTGACGGTTTGATCACAGCCGCCGAAGCCGGAGCCACGGCCCTGATCCAGCCCGGTGGATCAATGCGGGATGACGAAGTGATTGCTGCGGCAGACGAGGCCGGGCTGGCGATGGTCTTTACCGGCATGCGCCATTTCCGGCACTAACGCATGACACAGCGTCTGTTGATCGGGGCCGCATTGCTGGCCTTTGCGGCCGATCAGGTCAGCAAATATGCCGTGGTGCATGGGATGGAACTGTCGCGGCGGTTGGCGATTGACGTTTGGCCGCCGTTGCTGAATTTCCGATACGGCGAAAACACCGGTATCAACTTTGGCCTCTTTGAGGGCGAGTCCGACATTGTGCGATGGAGCCTGATCGTGTTTTCGATCGCCGTTGTCGCGGCGGTCTGGCTGTGGGTACGGCGCAATCATCCGAACAGCCGCGTCATGCAGATTGGCGCAGGGCTTTTGGTCGGTGGCGCGCTTGGTAACGTGTTTGACCGGTTGGTCTATGGTTATGTTCTTGATTTTCTGAACATGTCGTGCTGTGGCATTAACAACCCCTTTGTTTTCAACCTCGCGGATGTGTTCATCTTTGTCGGTGCCGTTGGGCTGGTGCTGTTTGAGGGCCGAGACCGGGATAAAACATCGCGTGACCCCAAGCGATGAATGGGGTAGACACCAGTGAAACAGGCAGGAGATGACCGGTGCGGATAGCGCAGGTTTTGATATTGGGGCTAGGCGTCGGTCTGGCGGGATGCAGCAACAAACCGCTGCATGACATTCGGAGCAATTCCGATGGCCCGGATGAATTCATGGTGGTTCCGGTCAATCCGTTGACTGCGCCGCAGGACTATGACGTGCTGCCAGCGCCAACGCCGGGCGGCAGTAATCTTGTGGATCAGAACCCCGAAGCCGATGCGATCGTCGCGCTTGGCGGGCGGCCTTCGTCGCTTGATGCGACTGGCGGGACTCCTGCGTCTGATCAGGCGCTGATCGCCAGTGCCAGCCGATACGGTGTCCCATCCAACACACGCGAAGCACTGGCGCAGCAGGACGCGGAATTCCGCAAACGGCAAGCGCGCTGGAGCGGGTTCAAGCTGTTCCCGGTCGATCGCTATAGCCAAGCCTATCGCCGCGAGACCATCGATCCTTTCCCGATCAACGACGCGTTCCGTCAGTCCGGTCGAGAAACGCCGACGGCTCCTCCTGGTGAATGAGCGCGGGCTCAGATTAAATATTTGTAACCTCAAATTTACGTCGGCTGTCTTGAACCTCGCGGAACTGAACGTAGGTTGAACTGCGTATCATAGAGGGTGATTTCAATGGCGCGTGTCTTTTCTGTTCTGGCTTCGGTCGCGGCCCTTGCCGCATGGGGTGCCGGAACGTCCGCCGCAGAAACGATCGAGGATTCGGTCACCAGTTTCGAGCTTGAAAACGGCATGCAGGTCGTGGTGATCGAGGATCATCGCGCCCCGGTTTTGCAGCAGATGGTCTGGTATCGGGCGGGATCGGCGGATGAACCCGTGGGGGCGTCGGGGGTTGCGCATTTCCTTGAGCATTTGTTGTTCAAGGGCACCGAGACGCTGGAACCGGGCGAGTTTTCTGCCGTGGTCGCCGCCAATGGCGGACAGGACAACGCTTTTACCAGCTATGACTATACCGCCTATTTCCAACGCGTCGCGGCGGATCGACTGGAATTGATGATGCAGATGGAGGCCGACCGCATGGCCAATCTGCAACTGGCCGAAGCGGACATCCTGACCGAGCGTGACGTGATTCTTGAAGAACGCAACATGCGCACCGAGAACAACCCCGGCGCCCTGTTCAATGAACAGATGAGCGCGGCGCAGTACTTGAACCATCGCTATGGCGTGCCCGTCATCGGCTGGAAGCACGAGATGGAAGAGCTGAGCCTTGAGGACGCGCTGTCGTTCTACAAGACCTATTATGCCCCCAACAACGCGATCCTAGTGGTGTCTGGTGATGCCGACCCGGATGAAGTGAAGCGGTTGGCCGAGACCTATTACGGGGTGATACCGGCAAATCCTGACCTGCCCGAGCGTGTCCGCTCGCAAGAGCCGCCTCAAACTTCCGAGCGGCGGCTGACGTTCAAGGACGCGCGGGTGGCGCAGCCCTATGTGTCGCGTTCCTATTTGACACCGGAGCGCGACAGCGGAGCGCAGGAAAAGGCAGCGGCACTGGTTCTGCTGGCGGCGATCCTTGGTGACGGCACCACGTCTTACCTGACCGAAAAATTGCAGTTTGAACAGCAATTGGCGGTTTATACCGGCGCTTTCTACAGTGGGACATCGCTGGATGACACCACGTTCGATCTGGTGATTGTGCCCAGTCGCGGCGTGTCACTGGCCGATGCAGAAGCGGCGCTGGACGAAACCATCGCGGAGTTCATGCGCGGCAGCGTGGATGAAGAGCAACTCGACCGGATAAAGATGCAGCTGCGCGCGTCTCAGATCTATGCGCGTGACAACGTGGACGGCATTGCGAACCGCTATGGGCGAGGACTGACCAGCGGATTGACCATTGAGGATATTCAGGCATGGCCGGATATCCTCCAGGCGGTGACACCGGACGATATCATGGCGGCGGCACGCGAGACGTTTCAGCCCGAGGCGTCGGTGACAGGCTGGTTGATGCAGAATGACGAGGTGACCCAATGATGCGGATTGCAATAACCCTTTTCGCGCTGGTTCTGGCGCTGCCTGCCTGGGCCGAGGTCAAGGTTCAGGAAGTCACAAGCCCCGCCGGAATCAATGCTTGGCTTGTCGAAGACCACACCATTCCCTTTACCGCGCTGGAGATCCGGTTTCGCGGCGGCACGTCGCTTGATGCGCCCGACAAGCGGGGCGCGGTTTATCTGATGACCGCTTTGATCGAGGAAGGGGCCGGAGATCTGGATGCCCGTGCCCATGCTCGCGCCGTCGAGGCGTTGGCAGCGTCGTTCCGGTATGATGCGAGTGATGATGCAGTGTCCGTTTCGGCGCGTTTCCTGACCGAGAACCGCGACGAGGCACTGGCGCTGTTGCGCGATACCATTCACGAGCCGAGATTTGACCCCGAAGCAATCGAACGTGTGCGCTCGCAGGTGATCGCAAGCCGCGAGTCGGCGACCAAAGACCCCGACGATATCGCGAGGGCGTCGCTCAACGCGCTGATCTTTGGCGATCACCCCTACGGTTCGGACGGCGAAGGCACTGTCGAGTCGGTTGCCGCATTGACCCGCGAGGACATCCTGTCGGCGCATGAAGCGGTTTTTGCGCGCGATCGCCTGTATGTGTCGGCCGTCGGTGACATCACGCCCGAGGAACTCGGCACGATGCTGGACGATCTGTTGGCAGAACTGCCCGAAACCGGCGCTCCGCTGCCGGAACCTGCGGACGTCACCATTCCCGGCGGTGTAAAGGTCGTTGATTTTGATACGCCTCAATCGGTTGCGGTGTTTGCGCAAAACGGGATCGAGCGCATGGACCCGGATTTCTTTGCGGCCTATGTGATGAACGAAGTGCTGGGCAGTGGCTCCTTCGAAAGCCGCCTGATGCAAGAGGTGCGCGAAAAGCGTGGGCTGACCTATGGGGTCTATTCCTATCTGGCACCTCGCGATCTGGCAACGATCTATCTGGGCAGCGTCGCCTCGGGCAATGATCGCGTCGCGGAAGCGATTGAGGTGATCCGCGCGGAATGGGCCAAGGTGGCGTCCGAAGGGATCAGCGCTGAAGAAGTCGAATCTGCCAAAACCTATCTGACCGGGGCCTATCCTCTGCGGTTTGACGGCAACGGCCCCATTGCGCGAATCCTGACCGGAATGCAGATGCAAGGTCTGCCAGCTGACTACATTGCCACGCGCAACGACAAGGTGAACGCCGTGACAGTCGAGGATGTGAACCGCGTTGCCGCTGAACTTTTGGACCCCGACGGTCTACAGTTCGTGGTGGTGGGTCGTCCGGTCGGGCTGGCAGAATCGGTGAACTAACGCGTGTCAGGCGCTGATTGGCACGTCAGTGCGCGGCCAGTGTCTATTCGCCGTAGGGCACCCAAATCGTCTTGACCTCGGTGGCTTGTGACAGGAAGCGTGTGGTCTGCGGGCTGAACCAGTCGGTGGTTTGGCCGTTATTGACCCATGTACGCTTGAGGTTCCCGGCGCTCGCGCGTTCGATCTGGGCCGACAGTTCGGTCGAGGAAAAGCTCCAGATTGCGTCTATGTTCAGGTGCGCTGCCATGGTCGGTCCAAGGTCCGTATGGCGCCCTGTCAGGATGTTGACCACGCCGTCCGGCACATCGGAGGTGTCGAGGACTTGATAAAAATCGGTGGCCGCGATCGGGTAGGGTTCGCTTGCGGCAAGCACCACCCGGTTGCCCATCGCAACGGCGGGGGCCATGGCCGCGACCAGTCCCAACAGCGGCGCCTCGTCAGCGCAGAGGGCTGCAATCACACCAACCGGTTCTTTCATTGCCAGCGCGATACCACGTATCGGCACGGACTGTGTCTGCCCGTCGTATTTGTCCGCCCAGGCTGCTGCCGAGAACAGGCGCTGGATACTTGCCTCAACCTCCTTTGCGCCTTGCCGCCCGCCCGTCATGGCATCGATCCGGTGAGCGAATTCATCCGCGCGGGCCGACAGGTTCTCACCAATGTAGTACAGGATTTGCGCGCGCAGATGGGCCGTGGTTCGGCTCCAGCTTGCGGCACCTTGAGCCGCCTCGACCGCGTTGCGTACATCTTTGCGACTTCCAAGACCCACGTGACCGAGCAGGCCCCCGGACTTGCCAATGATCGGCTGCGAATACCCACTGTCGGGCCGCGCCTGCTTGCCACCGATATACATCTTTGCGGTACGATCGACAGGGGCCGAGGCTGCACCGGTGCCACCCAACGGCTCCACCCGGCTCAAAGGTTTCGCCTTGCCTCGGGGCTTCGTATAGGCGCGCAGACCCTCCCAGCCACCTTCGCGGCCAAACCCGCTCTCGCGCACTCCACCAAAGGGGGCGGCGGCGTCAAAAAGGTTGGTGGCATTGACCCAGACCACCCCGGCGGCCAGCTTCGGCGCGATCTCAAGCGCCAGATTGACGTTTTCGGTCCAGACCGTCGCGGCCAGCCCATAGCGAGTATTGTTGGCGATCTCGACGGCCTCACCCGGCGTGCGGAAGGTCGTTGCGACCAAAACCGGGCCAAATATCTCTTCCTGCATCAGCGCATCTGACGGTGTCAGCCCGGTGATCAGCGTTGGAGGATAGAAACAGCCCTCTGATGGCATCTGGATCGCGGCAACATGGCGCGTACCTGCCGTATTGGCGTCGACCAAGCGGGTGATTGCCGCGTGTTGAACAGCGTCCACCACCGCGCCGATATCGATGCATTTGTCCAGCGGATCGCCGATGCGCAGCTTGTCCATGCGCGCTTTGAGCCGGGTATGAAATGCGTCTGCAACGCTTTCCTGCACCAACAGGCGCGACCCGGCGCAACAGACCTCACCCTGATTGAACCAGATCGCATCCACCAGTCCCTCGACCGCGCTGTCCAGATCGGCATCGTCAAAAACGATATAGGGGCTTTTGCCGCCCAGCTCGAGTGTCAGCGCCTTGCCGGAGCCCGCCGTCGCCTCACGGATGCGCCGCCCGACAGCGGTTGACCCGGTAAAGGCGATCTTGTCCACATCGGCGGCAACCAGCATCTCGCCCACGGCGCCGTCACCGGTGATGATGTTGACCACGCCCTTCGGAACACCGGCTTGCTGGCAAAGGTCGGCAAAAAGCAACGCAGTCAGCGACGTGTACTCGGCGGGTTTCAGAACCACCGTATTGCCCATGGCCAGTGCCGGTGCAATTTTCCACGCCAGCATCAAAAGCGGGAAATTCCATGGAATGATCTGTCCACAGACGCCCAACGGATCGGCATCAGGCAACGCCTCTTCCATCAACTGCGCCATGCCTGCGTGATAGTAAAAGTGCCGCTGCGCCAACGGGATGTCAATGTCACGGCTTTCCCGGATCGGCTTGCCGTTGTCGAGCGTTTCCAGCACCGCAAACAGCCGCGCGTGTTTCTGCAATAGCCGCGCAATAGCATACAGAATGCGCGCACGCCCCGGCCCGCCCAACCGCGTCCATTTGCCCTGTGCCTTCCGCGCGGCGGCAACGGCAGCGTC
Organism: Sedimentitalea sp.; assembly: GCF_039973035.1. Classification (NCBI taxonomy): domain Bacteria; kingdom Pseudomonadati; phylum Pseudomonadota; class Alphaproteobacteria; order Rhodobacterales; family Paracoccaceae; genus Sedimentitalea; species Sedimentitalea sp. The sequence continues at coordinate 18,885 of NZ_JBDWLR010000024.1, read as the reverse complement.
CACATCGGCCTGTCCAGCCTGACTCAAGGTCGCCAGACATTCGCCAGTCGCCGGATTGCAGCTTTCAAAGCCGTCATTCAAAGACGTAAAGGAGCCGCCAATGAAATGCCCGAACTGTCTATCATGTTTGGCCAGCCATGCCCGCGCTTCGGTGTCGCTCTCCGGCGCTGGCCCATACTCCATGGTCTCGAATATCTCCTTGACGGTCATCATTTCACCTTTGTCAAAATACTCACCCGCGTAACACAGGCCACGGTCGGCTCAGCCGATGGCATGGCGATAAACGGCAGAGTAGGCGCCCGTAACATGGTGCTCCAGCTGACGCTCGATATCGCCCAAAAGCGAGCTGGCCCCGAACCGGAAGAGGTCAGGCTGCAACCAGCGATCTCCCAGTTCATCCTTCATCAGCGACAGGTACACCAGTGCGTCTTTTGCCTTGGATATTCCGCCCGCCGGCTTATAGCCAACCCGAAAGCCCGTGCGCTGGTAGTAATCGCGGATCGCCCGGATCATCACCAGAGATACGGGCAGAGTCGCATTTACGCTTTCCTTGCCGGTCGACGTCTTGATGAAATCCGCCCCCGCCATCATGCAGATCAGGCTGGCGCGCCCCACGTTGCGCAGCGTGCCCAATTCGCCGGTTGCGAGGATCGCTTTGACGTGGGCATCGCCACAGGCCTCGCGAAAGCTCTTCATCTCGTCATAGAGCGCCTGCCAGTTCCCCGACAGCACATGACGCCGCGAGATCACGATATCGATCTCGCGCGCCCCGGCGGCAACGCTTTCGCCGATTTCCGCGACCCTCAGGTGAAACGGCGACAGCCCGGCGGGAAATCCGGTGCTGACCGCAGCAACCGGGATGCCAGTACCTGTCAGCGCCTGTACCGCAGGGGCGATCATGTCGTGATAGACGCAAACGGCCCCGGTGGTCAGCCCCTGCATGCCAAGTGCATCCAGCAGATCGGCGCGTACCGGTTGACGTGCTTTGGCGCAAAGCCGCTGCACCCGGCCAACGGTATCGTCGCCCGCCAGCGTGGTCAGATCGATGCAACTGACCGCACGCAAGAGCCACGCAGCCTGGTAGTCCTTTTTCACCGACCGACGCCCCGGCAGCGTGGCAGCACGTCGTTCGATCGCTGATGTGTTGGCCTGCACCGCGCGAACCCATTGCATATCCAGGTCCATCCCCGGATTGCGTGGCTCTGCCGCCAGTGGGAGGAGTGCGCTGTGCGTCGTTGTTTCGGTCTGCATTTCGCCCCCCGTTGGTTCGGCGGTCAGGGTGTCACGGCTCCAACATCTTGGCAAGCGGGCGCAGCATTGACGCTTCCGTCGTTCGGTGCTGCTTTTTAGGCAGTTGCAACAACAGAAATCGGTCCAGATCAACTTTAGTTGCGAATAATTCGCAATAGCATTGACTTAGTTGCGAATCGATCTCATATTCAAGGGGTCTTATCCTAACTGGAAGAGCCCGATGATACTGCGCCGTTCAATGTTGATTGCCCTTGTGTCCGCCTTGACGCTGCCCCTTGCAGGGCGTGCCATGGCCGAACCACCGACGAAAGTGGTGGCGACGACAGGAATGATCGCCGATGCCGCCCGTCAGGTGGGCGGTGATCTGGTCGAGGTTCAGGCGTTGATGGGGCCGGGTGTCGACCCGCACTCCTACAGGCAGACCCGAACGGATATCGTCGCAATGACACGCGCTGATCTGGTGTTGTGGCATGGCCTGTACCTTGAGGCGCAGATGGAGGATTTCTTTGGAGATCTGACACGAAAACGCAACGTGGTGGCGGTTGCTGATGGTTTGCCGCACGAGCTTCTGCGCGGACATGACGATTATGAGAATAAATTTGACCCACATGTGTGGATGTCGCCTGACCTCTGGAAGCTGGTTGTTGAACAGGTGCAAATGGCGTTGACTGCTACCCGCCCGGATGCGGCGGACGTGTTTGCTGCCAACGCTGCTGCGCATCTGGCAGAACTGGACACCCTGTCGGCATACGCCGCCGAGAGTATGGCCGCCGTGCCAGCAGACAACCGTGTGCTGCTTACCGCGCATGACGCCTTTGGTTATTTCGGCGACAGCTATGATGTCGAGGTTCTGGGTATTCAGGGCATTTCGACCGAAAGCGAAGCCGGTCTGAACCGTATCAGTGCGCTTGTGGATCTTCTGGTCGAGCGCGAAATCACCGCAGTTTTTGTGGAAAGTTCGGTTTCGGACCGCAACATGCGGGCCTTGGTCGAGGGTGCTGCGGCGCGCGGCCACGAGGTCCTGATCGGTGGAGAACTCTTTAGCGATGCGATGGGCCCAGAGGGTACTTACGAGGGCACCTATATCGGTATGATTGATCACAATGTGACGGTAATTGCCTCCGCTTTGGGTGCGAACGTGCCAGCGCAGGGCATGTCCGGCAAACTTTCGGCGGGATTTTGAGATGAGTGTCGAACTGATCGCATCGCAAGGCACCGTCACCGAACGGCAACCGCAGGTGGACAGTCCTCTCGCGATCCGTGGGCTGACCGTGTCTTATGGGCAGAAACCGGCGGTGTTTTCCGTGGATATGACCGTGCAACCGGGCGCAATGACCGCGATCATCGGGCCGAACGGGGCAGGTAAATCCACGCTGCTCAAGGCGGCATTGGGAATCGTCAAGCCGTTGTCAGGGCAGGTACAGGTATTCGGTGCGCCACTCGAGCGTCAGCGAGGCCGGATCGCCTATGTCCCGCAGCGCGCCAGTATTGACTGGGATTTTCCAACCCGGGTAATCGATGTGGTCCTGATGGGGCTTTACCGGCAACTGGGCCTCTTGGGCCGGGTGCGCGGTGTGCACCGGACGCGGGCACTGGATTGTCTGGATCGTGTTGGAATGCGCGATTTTGCCGAGCGCCAGATCGGGCAATTGTCCGGTGGTCAGCAGCAGCGGGTATTCCTTGCACGCGCGCTGGCGCAAGATGCGGATCTCTATCTTTTGGATGAACCGTTCGCCGGGGTCGATGCGGCGACTGAAAAGGCGATCATCGGCGTGCTGAAATCACTGCGGGCCGAGGGACGTACCGTGGTCGTGGTGCATCATGATCTGGCCACTGTGCGCGACTATTTCGACAACGTATTCCTGATCAACACCAGCAAGGTGGCCGAAGGGCCGGTTGATACGACATTCACCGCCGAAACGCTGCAGGCGACCTATGGCGGGCGCTTGGCCACGGCGCAGGTCGATCAACTTGCCGTGGCGGCGCTGGTCTGACTCATGCTCGGCGATGCGCTGCTGCTACAACTGGGCTATAACGCCACGCTGGTCGCCATAGGGGCGACGCTTTTGGGCATTGCGGCGGGCGGTACCGGAACCTTTCTGTTCTTGCGCAAACGCGCCTTGGTCAGCGATGCCATCAGCCACGCGACGCTGCCCGGTGTTTGCCTCGCGTTCATCGTGATGGTGATGTTGGGCGGCGACGGGCGCAATCTGGTCGGTTTGCTACTGGGATCTGCGATTTCGGCCTGGATCGGGTTGTTGTGCCTCAGTTGGCTGGTACGGCACACGCGGTTGGCCGAAGATGCGGCAATCGGTGCGGTCCTGTCGGTCTTCTTTGGGTTCGGCATCGTGCTGCTGACCGTGATCCAGACCATGGGATCAGGACGGCAGGCGGGGCTTGAGAGCTTTTTGCTTGGCTCAACCGCCGGGATGCTCTGGGCCGACGCTATGGTGATTGCCGTTGGCGGGGCGGTGACGCTTGCCCTGATCCTTTTCTTGCGGCGGCCCATGACGCTGGTGGCGTTCGATCCCGAATATGCGCTGGCACGCGGGCTGCCGGTGGCTCGCATTGATCTGGCGATGATGGGTTTGGTGATGGCGGTCACTGTTGTCGGTCTCAAGATTGTTGGGTTGATCCTGATCGTCGCGCTGCTGATCATACCTCCAGTCACTGCGCGGTTCTGGACCGAGCGCAGCGAACTGGTGGTCTTGCTTGCGGGTGTCGTCGGCGGGCTGTCAGGCTTTGTCGGAGCGGCGATCTCGGCGTCGGCGCCGAACCTTCCGACCGGGCCGATCATCGTTCTGGTCAGCTTTGGCTGTTTCACTGTCTCACTGTTGTTGGCACCGGGTCGCGGTGCGTTGGCGGCGTTGCTGCGCCATTTGCGGTTCCAAAAGCGGGTGCACCTGCGTCAGGGATTGCTGGCGCTGGCGCAGGGACAACCCATCTACGAAGCTCTGACATTGCGCCTGCTTCGACGCGCGGGTCTGGCGCGTGCCGATGGGGTGGCGACCGATATGGGCCGCGCCCGCGCCGCCAAGGCGCTGCGCGATGAACGGCGCTGGCATGTGGTGCGATCAGATCAGGCATATGAGGCAGCAGCCGCCCTTTATGACGGTCTGCGTGATATCGAAACGGTCTTGACCCGCGACCAGATTGCCGAGGTCGACAGGGCCATTGGTGGCCCGGAAGGGGTGCCAGCATGAGCGGTACAGAATTTGTTCCCTTGTCACTGCCGCCACTGTTGATCGGCATTTTTGCGGCAATCGCCTGTGCCTTGCCGGGGAATTTCCTCGTACTGCGGCGGCAGGCGCTGATCGGGGATGCGATCAGCCACGTGGTTCTGCCGGGCATCGTGGTGGCGTTTCTGGCGACGGGTGTGATTGCCGCATGGCCGATGATGCTTGGTGCTGCGGGGGCCGCAGTGATTGCGGTTGTACTGATTGAGTTGATCCGCCGTTTGGGTCGGATCGAACCCGGTGCTGCGATGGGCGTGGTGTTTACCAGCATGTTCGCCGCCGGGGTGCTGCTGCTCGAGCAATCGGACACATCGGCGGTCCACCTCGACGTCGAACACGCGCTCTACGGAAATCTGGAGAGCCTGATCTGGCTGGATGCCACCGGTTGGGGGTCGCTGCTGGATATCGAGGCGTTGCGGGGACTGCCCGCGGAATTGCCACGAATGGCGATCACACTTGTGGTCGTGGCCCTGTTCACGCTGTTGTTCTGGCGACCGCTGAAACTCTCGACCTTTGACGAAGGTTTCGCCCGCACACTGGGTATTCGCACCGACCTGCTGAGTTTCGCGTTGGTGATTACGGCAGCGGTCGCAGCAGTCGCGGCGTTTGACGCTGTTGGCTCCATCATCGTGATCGCGATGTTCATCTGCCCGCCAGCAGCCGCCCGGCTGATGACCAACCAGCTCGAGCATCAGGTCGCGTGGAGCGTTGTCTTTGCCACTGCGTCAGCAGTGATCGGCTATGTGCTGGCAGGCTATGGCCCGCTTTGGCTGGGGGGGCAGGATGCCGTCAGCGCGGCGGGGATGATCGCCACGGTCTCGGGCCTGATCCTGGCGCTTGCGGCTATGTTCGGACCCTGCCGTCACCGCGATGGTGCGCGGCAGCAGGGCTGACGTTTCAGGATTTCGGGGCGCGCCGCTTGGGTGGCTTGTCGCCCCCACGTGTCTTTGCCGCCGCCGCACGGGCCTTGTTCTTCTTGCTGCTGGGCTTGCCAACGGGCGGGGCCTTGCCCGGCTCGGCGTTCCGCGACTTGCGCTTGCCTGCCAGTGGTTTTCCGTGAGGCTTATAGGGTTGCGAGGTGTCCTTGGCCCGTGGATCACGCGGCGGGCTTGCAGGTTTCGCGGCGCCTTTGGATTTTGAGGCGGGTTTGGGTTTTCTGGCGCGCGGTGTCGGCGCATCATTCCAGTCGATCGGTTTTGAGTCCGTCTTGGCGGCCGGCTTGGCCGCTGCAGGCGTCGGTGCGGGTGCCGGTGTGGGTTCAGATGGGGCAGACCCGCGATGTGGTTTGGGCCTGTTACCCGCAGGTTTACCGCCATAGGGCTTGCCGCCGCCAGATTTGCCACCGGGACGGGAGGAGCCGCCGAGATCAGGCGCTTTGTCCAGTCGGGTCACTTTGGCGTCGCCTTCGACGGTCATTTCAGGGCCAAGCGTGGCGGCGAAACTGTTGGCGCTGGCCTCGCGGATTTCCACAAAGCTCTCGTTGTACTGAATACGGATCGCGCCGATATCGTCCTTGGTGATGCCACCGGCCTTGCACAGGATCGGCAACAGGCGGCGAACCTCCACATTGGCCTTTTTGCCACCCGCAACCGAGAACCAGACGCTGGGTCCGAACGGGGCACGGGGTTCGGGTTTTCCGGCAGGACCCGGCGCAGAAAGCTCTTCCGGTGCAGAATGGCGGCTTTCATACAATGCAACATAGGCGGCGGCGATCTGTTCGGCGCTGAAACGGGACACCAACGCCGTCGCGGCTTCGGAAGGTTCCATTGGTGTGGACCAGACCGGATCGGCCAGCATCCGGTCGCCATCGCGGGCGCGAACATCGTCGGCCGAAGGTGCCTCGCCCCAATCAGCGGACAGTTTGGCAAATCGCAAAAGGCGCTCACATTTTTTGCGTGCGGCAGGTGGGACGATCAATGCGCTGACGCCCTTGCGCCCCGCGCGCCCGGTGCGACCGGAACGGTGCAACAATGTTTCGTGGCTGTTGGGCAGTTCCGCGTGCACCACGAGGTCAAGGCTTGGCAAATCGATGCCACGCGCGGCGACATCGGTGGCAACACAGATGCGTGCACGCCCATCCCGCATGGCCTGCAGCGCGTGGGTGCGTTCGGATTGCGACAACTCACCGGACAGGGCCACGACGGAAAAGCCGCGATTGGATAGCCGGGTTGTCAGCCGGTTCACCATCGCGCGGGTATTGGCAAAGACCAGCGCGTTGGGCGCCTCGTAAAAGCGCAGCACGTTGATGATCGCATTTTCGGTGTCACGCGCGGCCACGGACAAGGCACGGTATTCGATATCGGTGTGCTGACTGGTTTCCGCCGCTGTCGAGATGCGGATGGCGTCGGTTTGATACTTGCCGGCAAGGTTGGCGATGCCGCGCGGAACGGTGGCCGAAAACATCAGGGTGCGGCGAGTCTCGGGTGCGCTGCCCAGAATAAATTCGAGATCTTCCTGAAAGCCGAGGTCGAGCATTTCATCCGCTTCGTCCAGCACGATGGCGCGCAGGGCGGTCATGTCGATGCTGCCGCGCATGATGTGATCGCGCAGGCGGCCCGGTGTGGCGACAACGATATGCGCGCCTCGCGCAAGTGTGCGGCGCTCGTCGCGCATGTCCATGCCGCCGACGCATGATGCAAGCTGCGCCCCGGCCTTGGCATAAAGCCAGGCCAGTTCGCGTTTCACCTGAAGCGCCAGTTCACGGGTCGGCGCAATGATCAGCGCCAGCGGCGCGTCCGCGTCGTCGAAACGGTCTTCTGCGCCGAGAAGGGTTTCGGCGATGGCAAGGCCAAAGCCGACCGTCTTGCCCGATCCGGTCTGGGCCGAAACCAGCAGATCGGAATTTCCAAGCTCAGGGTCGGTTACGGCCTCTTGAACCTGGGTCAGGCTGTCATAGCCCTGTTGGCTCAGCGCATCTGCGATGGATTGTTTCACGGGGCCGCCTCTAGCTTTGATGCGCGGGATCGCGCGCGGGGATCAAGCGCTGGCACCTAGACCTTTGGCGGGGCAATGTATAGCACTATGTGCCCCAGCCGCCGCCTCCGGGCGTGAACATGCCAAACATCGCGTCTGCGGGCAGATCGATTTCGTCGTTGCCCTTTAGATCGACGCGGCTGCCGTCGGGCAATTCTGCCCAGTTCACACCAACCGCACCCGGAGTGCCCCCATCGACGCCAAAAGGCGGGATTTCGCGGTGCGAACACAGTGTGGTGACCGTGACCGGTGTCAGGAACCGCAACAGACGGGTTGCGCCGTTGCCGCCGCTCCATTTGCCTGTGCCACCAGAACCGTCGCGGACGCCGAACGCTTCGAGCCGCACGGGAAAGCGTTTTTCAAGGATCTCCGGATCGGTCATGCGGGTATTTGTCATATGCGTCTGGATCGCGTCGCAACCATCAAACCCCGGACCGGCGCCGGTGCCACCGGCGATGGTTTCATAATTCTGAAACTCTTCATTGCCCCAGACAAAGTTGTTCATCGTCGCCTGACTGCCCGCGATCACATGCAGCGCCCCATAGAGCGCGTTGCACATCGCCTGACTGACCTCGGTATTGCCCGCAATGACCGCCGCCGGATATCTGGGATTCAGCATCGACCCTTCGGGCGCGATGATCTTGAGCGGATGCAGACAGCCTTCGTTCAGCGGGATATTGTCTCCGACCAAGGTCCGGAACACATAGAGCACCACGGCGCGGCAGATCGAGAATGGCGCGTTGTAGTTGCCGGTGTGTTGCGCCGACGTGCCGGTAAAGTCGATCACCGCCTCGCGCGCATCCCTGTCTACCGTCACTGAGACTTCGATCGTGGCGCCGTGATCCATCGGATAGCTGAACTGACCCCCCGGCAGTTTGCCCAGCACACGGCGCACGCTTTCCTCGGCGTTGTCCTGTACGTGGCCCATATAGGCGGTCACTACATCCAGCCCATAGCGTTCCGCCACCTTGAGCAGCGCCTGACGCCCGGTTTCGTTGGCCGCCACCTGTGCCTGCAGATCGGCCATGTTCTGTGGAATGTTGCGACAGGGGTAGCGGCCTGAGCCGAGCACTTGTTCGGCTGTTTCGCGTTGAAACGTTCCGCGTGAAACAAGCCGGACATTGTCGATCAGAACGCCTTCTTCGTCGATATGGCTGCTGTCGGGCGGCGCGCTGCCGGGGGTGCGGCCACCGATATCGGCGTGGTGGCCACGACTGCCGAGCCAGAAGACCGGTTTGCCGTCAGCAAAGACCGGGGTGATCACCGTGACGTCGGGCAGATGGGTGCCGCCGTTGTAGGGCGAGTTCAGCATGAACGCGTCGCCTTCGTGAATATCGCCCGCGTTCTCGCGCATGACGGTTTTCACGCTTTCCGACATCGATCCGAGATGCACGGGCACATGCGGCGCATTGGCCACCAGATCACCGTTCACGTCAAAGATCGCGCAGGAAAAATCGAGCCGTTCCTTGATGTTGACCGACCACGATGTGTTGGCAAGTGTTGCGCCCATCTGGTCGGCTACGGACATGAACAGATTGCCCATAACTTCGAGCAACACCGGATCGGCCTCGGTGCCGGCGGCGCGGGCGTGGGCTTTGGCACTGGTGCGTTCGAGGATCAGGTTCCCCATGTCATCCAGCCGCGCGGCCCATCCGGGTTCAACGATATTGGTGCCGGTGGCCTCGGTGATGACAGCGGGGCCGGTGATCTGGGTATCACGGGGTAGGGTCTCGCGGACGTAAAGTGGGACGTTCTGCCACGTGCCATCGCTATGCATCGGGATTTGCGCGCGCGGGGCCGGGTTGTCACCAAACGGCACCGGGGCAGGGGCTTGGCCCGTGTCACCGATGGCCTCGGCTGCGACCATCTCAAACTGGATCTCGCGTTCGGGAGAAACAAAGCCGAAACGGTTTCTGTGCGCGTCTTCAAACGCCGCTTGCATGGCGTCGGTGACGCCAAACGGAACCTCCAGCGCCTGATGCGAGCCGTCATAGCGCAGATGCGCGTGGCATTCGGTACGGATCTGTGCGGCACCCTGATTGCGGACCTCGTTGGTCGCGTCGGTTTCGATCTCTGTCAGTGCGGCACGGGCGGTTTCGATGTCGGCCAACGGCGCATCGACCTGCACCTCACGCAGGGCGCGGATTTCGGCGAGGCCCATGCCATAGGCCGACAACACCCCGGCGTATGGATGGATAAACACCCGCGACATTCCAAGCGCATCGGCAACAAGGCAGGCATGTTGTCCACCCGCGCCACCAAAACACTGCAGCGCATAGCTGGTCACGTCATGGCCCCGCTGAACGCTGATCTTTTTGATCGCGTTGGCCATGTTGTCGACCGCGATGTGCAGAAATCCGGTGGCGATATCTTCGGGCGGGCGGGGGGGCTCGCCAGTCTCGTCGGCAACCTCCAGTGCGAGGGTTGCAAATTTTGAACGGACAGTGTCGGCGTCCAGCGGCAGATCGCCGTTTGGCCCAAAGACATGGGGAAAGTGATCGGGATTCAGCTTGCCCAGCATGACATTGCAATCGGTCACGGTCAGCGGGCCGCCGCGTCGATAACAGGCCGGGCCGGGATCCGCGCCGGCACTTTCCGGACCGACCTGAAACCGCCCCTGAGCGAAGGTGCAGATGGAACCACCGCCAGCGGCGACGGTATGAATGTCCATCATCGGCGCGCGCATACGGACGCCCGCGACCTCGGTTTCAAACGACCGCTCAAAGGTGCCCGCATAGTGGCTGACATCGGTCGATGTGCCGCCCATGTCAAAGCCGATCAGATGGTCATGGCCCGCCGCCTCGGCGGTCTTGACCATGCCGACGATGCCGCCCGCTGGGCCAGACAGAATGGCATCCTTGCCTTGAAACAGCCGTGCATCCGTAAGACCGCCGCTGGATTGCATGAACAACAGCCTTTCACAGGCGCGGCCCATGTCGAGGGCGTCCGCAACCTGATCCACATAGCGGCGCAGGATCGGCGACAGATAGGCGTCGACCACCGTGGTGTCTCCACGCCCGACCAGCTTGGCCAGTTTGCTGACCTCATGACTGGTCGAAACCTGCGTAAACCCGATCTCGCGCGCCATTTCCGCGACGCGCTGTTCGTGTACAGGGTTCAGATAGGCGTGAAGCCCTGCAATCGCGACCGCGCGCAGCCCTTGGTCATAGGCGGATTGCAACGCGATTTGGGTCGCAGCCTCGTCCAGAGGACGGATCACGCCGCCATCGGCGTCAAGCCGTTCGTCCATTTCGGCAACTGATTCATAGAGTAGTTCCGGGCGGATGATTTGCAGATCAAACAGTTTGGGACGTGTCTGGTAACCGATCTGCAACAGGTCGCGAAACCCTTTGGTGATCAACAGCAGCACCGGTTCGCCCTTGCGTTCCAACAGCGCGTTTGTCGCAACGGTCGTACCCATTTTGACCGCCCCGATGGCCTGATCGGGAAAGGTGCCGTCGATCCCCATCATGTCGCGAATGCCCTGAACGGCGGCATCTGCATAGCGTTCCGGATTTTCCGAGAGCAGCTTGTGCGTGGCGAGCGTGCCATCTGGCTTTTGCGCCACAACGTCGGTAAATGTGCCGCCCCGGTCGATCCAGAATTCCCACTGTCCGCTCATATTTGCCCCCGGCTTGTTCATGCTCCAGCCTTTGCGGGGCACCGCGCATTTGTCAACGCAAGGGCGCAGGAATGCGCATCATTCCGGTGGCAGAATCGTTGCCCGCCATGCTAGGTATAGCGGCATGGCACAGGCAAACCCCAATATCGGCGAAAAGCTCCCGGTGATCCGGCAACTTGACGAGTCAGCGATAAACCGGATCGCGGCTGGTGAGGTTGTCGAGCGGCCTGCGTCGGCCGTCAAGGAACTGGTCGAAAACGCGATTGATGCGGGTGCAGTGCGCATCGCGATTGATGTTGCGGATGGCGGCAAGACGCTGATCCGAGTGACGGATGATGGCTGTGGCATCGCGCGGGATGAGCTGGAACTGGCCTTGTCGCGCCATGCGACCTCCAAGATCGACGGATCCGATTTGCTGAACATCCATACATTTGGGTTTCGTGGCGAGGCGCTGCCATCCTTGGGCGCCGTTGGACGGTTGACCATTACCAGCAGGGTGGCGGGTCTCGACGCCGCCAGCATCCGTGTCGCGGGTGGTGACATGGGCGCGGTGCGGCCAGCGGCGCTGAACGCGGGTACGGTGGTCGAACTGCGTGACCTGTTCTACGCCACCCCGGCGCGGCTAAAATTCATGCGCACCGACCGGGCCGAGGCGCAGGCGATTACCGATGTGGTCAAACGGTTGGCGATGGCGGAACCGTCTGTCGGATTCACTCTGCGCGATGTGTCCGGCGGTGGCGATCCGCGCACAGTGTTCCGCGCTGACCCGGAAAGTGGCGATCTGTTTGATGCCCTGCATGGGCGGCTTGCCCGTGTGCTGGGCCGTGAGTTTGCCGAGAACGCCTTGCGGATTGATGCCACGCGCGAGGACATCCGCCTGTTCGGATACGCCGCCTTGCCCACTTATTCGCGCGGCGCGGCGGTGGCACAATACGTCTTTGTCAACGGCCGTCCGGTGCGTGACAAGATGCTTGGCGGTGCTTTGCGCGCCGCCTATTTCGATTTCCTCAGCCGGGACCGGCATCCAGTCGCGGCGTTGTTTCTGGATTGCGATCCGACCCTGGTCGACGTGAATGTCCATCCGGCCAAATCCGAAGTCCGGTTTCGCGATGCAGGGGTTCCGCGCGGGCTGATTGTTTCGGCGCTGCGCCATGCGCTTGCCGAGGCAGGGCATCGGGCATCGACCACCGTGGCCCATGCGACGCTGGGGGCCATGACGCCCGAGCCAACTGCAGCGCGGGTTTACCAGATGGATCGACCGTCAATGGGTGCACGCAATGCCGCCTATGCCGCGCAGGCCCCAAGTGCTCAGGCATCGGGCTTTGCCGAGATGGCCGACACCCCAAGCGGTCGCGTTGTTGACACAGTGACCGAGGCCGAGGCGTTGCCGCTGGGGGCCGCACGCGGGCAGGTGCATGAAAATTACATCATTGCCCAGACCGCCACCGGCATGGTGATTGTCGATCAACACGCGGCGCACGAACGGCTGGTCTATGAAAAGCTCAAGGCGCAGATGGCTGAGAACGGGGTGGCCGCGCAAGCCTTGCTGATTCCTGAGATTGTTGAACTGTCAGACTCCGATTGTGCGCAACTGCTGGAAATCGCGACGGATTTGACGCGGCTTGGGTTGACTATCGAACCCTTTGGCGGCGGTGCGGTGGCCGTCCGTGAAACGCCTGCAATACTGGGTGCGGTTGATGCGACCGCGATGATCCGTGATATCGTCGACGAACTCACCGATCTCGGCAACAGCCAGACCGTGCAGGCGCGGATCGAGGCGATTCTGTCGCGGGTGGCCTGCCACGGGTCGATCCGGTCAGGCCGCCGGATGCGCGCCGAAGAGATGAACGCGCTTCTACGCGAGATGGAGGCGACGCCGCATTCCGGACAGTGCAATCACGGGCGGCCAACCTACGTGGAACTAAAACTGGCCGATATCGAACGGCTGTTTGGACGCACATGATACAGATCGGAGAAACAAACTATGCGCTGGATAGTCCGCAGGTTCTGGCGGCACTCGGCGCGGCGGCTTTGATCCTGCTGGTGTTGATCCTGCTGGTGCTGGCGGTGCGCGCCTCCGGGCGATCCGCGCGGATGGCAGAACCGTTGGCGCAACAACTTGGCCTTTTGGGGCAAAGCGTGCAGCAATTGGGGCAGGGGCAAGATCAGTTGCGCGGCGGCTTGCAGCATGTGTCCGAAACCCAGGCCAACGCGCAGGTTCAAATGATCCAGACGGTCGAAAGCCGCCTGTCGGATGTGCAGCAACAGATGAACGACCGGCTGGCAGACAACATGATGCGCCAGAACCGCGCCCTGACCGAAATGCAGGAACGGATGAAGGAAACCCTGCACGGCAGCAGCAAACAAACCGCGACCTCGTTAACGCAGTTGCAAGAGCGGCTTGCGACTATTGACAAGGCGCAGGACAATATCACCAAGCTTTCCGGCGATGTGCTGTCGCTGCAGGACATTCTCAGCAACAAGCAGACGCGCGGGGCCTTTGGTGAAATCCAGCTGAACGATATCGTGTCCAAGGCGCTGCCCAAAGACAGTTACGATCTGCAGGCCACACTCAGCAACGGCAAACGCGCCGACTGCCTGATCCGACTGCCGAACCCGCCCGGACCCATTGTCATCGACAGTAAATTTCCCCTCGAAGCCTATGAGGCACTGCGCGCGGCAGAAACGCAGCCGCAAGTCACAGAGGCCGCGCGCATGATGCGGACCTCAGTGCGCACCCATATCAAGGCAATTTCCGAACGCTACATCCTTGAGGGCGAAACAGCGGATGGTGCGTTGATGTTCCTGCCATCCGAAGCCGTCTATGCGGAACTCCACGCGAATTTCCCGGAACTGGTGCGCGAGGGCTTTGATGCGCGGGTGTGGATCGTATCTCCGACAACCTGCATGGCGACGCTCAATACCATGCGGGCCATTCTCAAGGATGCGCGCATGCGCGAACAGGCCGGTGCTATCCGCAAAGAGCTGAGCCTGCTACACAAGGATGTTGACCGCCTCGGCGATCGGGTCGGCAATCTCGACCGCCATTTCGGTCAGGCCGCCAAGGATATCTCCGAGATCAAGATCAGCGCCGACAAAGCCGGACGCCGCGCGCAGAGGCTCGACAACTTCGATTTCGAAGAGATCGCGGCGGAACCTGACAACGTCGTAAAGCTTGGTCAGCCTGACGCCTGATCAAGCCACGTTTCAAGCCTCTTCATCTTTGGAAAAATACTCCGGGGAGTCTGAGGGGCAGCGCCCCTCAGCCACCTTGGCCGGATTTGTGCGGCAACAGCACCGAATATAGCGCGGAATTTATCGGTGCGGGCACACCCGCCTCCTGCGCCAACCGCCGAACCGCGCCAGACACCCATTCGATTTCCAGCGGTCTTCCGGCCTCGAGGTCGATGGCGGTCGAAGCCCGCATGTCGCGCGGCAGGCCCTGAACGATTGCCCAGGTGTCTTCCTCGATGGTCGACGGCAACGAAATGCCCCGTGCTCGCGCGAGTGCGGCGGTTTCCGCGATAACCGCGCGGAACAGTTCAGACAGCGGCGGATGGTTCAGTACGTCGCCAATCCGACAACGGGCAGCGGCTGTAACGCCGGAGGCAGCCGAGAACATGATGAACTTCATCCAGAGATCACGGTTGATGTCATTGGTCGCCGGGGCCGCAGCGCCTGCAGCATTAAACGCGGTGCGCAGGGCATCGATGCGTTCAGACGCGCGGCTGTCGCGCTCGGCAAAAACAAATCGGTTGAATGTGCCGACCTGACCGATGACGCCCGGTTTGACGATGGTGGTCGAAATATGTGCAACACCGTTGGCAACGCTGGCCTCGGGCAAAACGGCGAGCAATCGGTCGGCCGCTTCGACGCCGTTCAGAAACGGCACAACCACCGTATCCGGTCCGATCATCGGCAAACATGCCTTTGCCGCGCTTTCCAGTGCGTCGCCTTTGACACCAAAGATGATTGCATCGACTGGCCCGACTTGCGCAGGATCATCCGTGGCGATCCAGGGCGTCACGGTTTCTGCTTCATCGCCGCTATCTGGGCCATTCAGCCTTAGGCCGGCATCGCGAATGGTCTCAAGATGTGCCCCGCGCGCAATGGTCGCGACCTGATGCCCTGCTTTGGTCAGACGCACCGCCAGAAATCCGCCGATCCCGCCGGTAGCCATGGTTGCGATTTTCATGTGGCCTCCGTGAATGCTCGTTTCTGTCAGGCTAAGACATGGGCAGAGGAATGCCCAGAATATTTGCAGACGCATGCCACTTACGTAAGCAAAACTAGCTGCATTTGGCAGACTGCCATGTGTTGCGTAGTTGTGCCTGGTCTTGGTGAATCTGTGATCAATTAGGCACAGATCGGCGGTGCATTTGTACATCGGTGCCGGTTGTGGAACTCGGCCTTGAAATACTTTAAGATGAGCATAGTTGCTCTTTGAACAGGTCGTTTCCGGGACGCGGGATTGAACTTGAGCCTAGCGGCGATAAACATTCGTTCCAATGGAGAAGTATGATGATCAACCGTACAACAACTGCTCTTCTTTTTGCTTCAGCCGCGACCGCGGCGCTGGCCACGGCGCCGGCCCAAGCGGGCGACTTTGCAGGCGGATATCTTGGTGCACAACTCGGATACGCCTATGGTGATTTTGACCTCGGCAGCGCCGTCGACACCATAACCGACTTTGACAGCGACAGCGTCATCGGCGGTATCTCCGGGGGCTATCTTTGGGCCGTTGGGAATGGCTGGTATGTCGGACCGGAATTCCAGTACGATTGGGCGAACATCACGATCAATAACGCAGACACAGGCGAATCCGCGACCTTTGACGGCATCGCGCGTTTGAATCTGATTGGCGGCTACGAATTGGGCAACGGCATGCTCTACGGTAGCCTCGGTTATGCCTATACTGATCTGAGCGGCGTTGGCGACTTCTTTGACGGAAGCAGCAATGGCTATGCGATCGGTTTCGGTTATGACTGGTGGGTTGCTGACAGTTGGACCGTTGGTGCCGAGTACCTCTATCAGAGCTTTGATGGCATCGGATCCGGTGGCGGCGATGTTGACCTCAGCACGATTTACTTGAGGACATCCTACCGCTTCTAAGCTTTACCGCTTTATCTAATACGAAACGGCCCGCGATCACCTGATTGCGGGCCGTTTTGTTTTGTTGGTGGGCGATGGAAATTTGCAGGAGCGCAACAAGTGGCTTCTGTTGCCTTTTGTCGTACGCACAACTTAGGTCTCGATCAGCTTACAGCGGCTTCCGTAACTCTGGATTGGCTGGATGTTTTGGGGGCCGGGACAAAGCTAGCGGGTTTGACATGGCGCAGCCGCAGGGCGTTGGTCACCACAAAGACCGAAGACATCGCCATCGCCCCTGCTGCAAGAACCGGTGAGAGCATCAATCCGAACATTGGATAGAAGAGCCCCGCCGCAACCGGAATCAACAGCACGTTGTAGCCAAACGCCCAGAACAGGTTCTGGTGAATATTGCGCATGGTTTTTGCAGATATGTCAAAGGCGTGGGCGACACCCGTCAGATCGCCCGAGATCAACACAACGTCGGCGGCCTCTATTGCCACATCGGTCCCGCTGCCGACGGCAATGCCCACATCCGCGGATGCAAGGGCGGGCGCATCGTTGATCCCGTCCCCGACAAAGGCCAGCTTGCCATCCGCACGCAAACTGTTGAGCGCCGCAACCTTTCCGTCGGGCAAAACCCCCGCAATAACGGTATCGATCCCCAATTCGTTTGCGATGGCCTTGGCCGTTGCCTCGTTGTCGCCCGAGATCATCGCCACTTTCAGCCCTATGTCATGAAATGTCTTGATAGCCGCAGGTGTGGTCGGCTTGATCGGATCCGCCACGCCGATGACCGCTGCGGCCTGACCGTCGATTGCCGCGTAAAGTGCAGTGCGTCCGTTTTGCGCCAATGTCGCGCCGGTTTCGGTCAGACCGCCGAGATCTACGCCATTCCGGGCCATGAATTGATCTGATCCAATCAGCACCGTTTTCCCGTCAACCCGCGCCTGCGCCCCCAGCCCGGTTGCCGACTCAAATTCTGTGGCTTTGGCCACTGGCAGACCTGCCTCAGCCGCTGCACGCGATATCGCTTGGGCGATCGGGTGTTCCGAGAGGGACTCGACCGCCGCGATCAGGCCGAGGACCCGGTGTTTTTTAAAACCGTCTGTGGTGACGAGATCGGTCATCGCAGGCTGGCCCTGTGTCAGCGTTCCGGTCTTGTCCAGCGCGACGACGTTCACGTCTTGCAGCAATTGCAAGGCATCGCCCTTTCGGAAAAAGACACCCATTTCTGCGGCGCGCCCGGTACCGACCATGATTGAGGTCGGTGTCGCGAGCCCCATGGCGCAGGGGCAGGCGATGATCAGCACCGATACCCCGGCAACCAAAGCATAGGAGAGTGCCGGATCAGGCCCAATGGCGAGCCAGAGCAACATCGTGGCGATGGCGGCAATCATCACGGCTGGGACGAACCAGGCCGTGATGCGATCAACCACACCCTGAATGGGCAGCTTTGCGGCCTGTGCCTGTTCAACCATCGCGATAATCCGCGCCAGCATGGTATCCGCACCAACCCGCGCCGCGCGAAAACGGAATGCTCCGGTGCCGTTGATCGTGCCCCCGATCACCGTCTCGTCGACGGTTTTGGCAACCGGAACGGCCTCGCCGGTGATCATGCTTTCATTCACAAACGAACTTCCGGACAGCACCACGCCATCCACGGCAATGCGTTCACCGGGACGCACCCGAATCACATCTCCGACGGTGATCTCTTCGATCGGCAGATCAACGGTCTGAGCCGCCCTTTCAATCCGGGCGACGCCGCTGCGCAGCTTGATCAGCCTGCGGATTGCGTCGCCGGTGCGCCCTTTGGCGCGCGCTTCCAGATAGCGTCCCAGAAGGATGAGAACGACAATGACCGCTGCAGCCTCGAAATAGACATTGGCTGTTCCCGCCGGCAGCGGACCCGGCGCAAAGGTGGCCACGACCGAAAACCCATAGGCCGCAAGCGTTCCGATCGCCACCAGCGAATTCATGTCCGGCGCGCGCCTGAGCAGGGCGGGGAATCCTTTGGCAAAGAATTGCAGACCCGGTCCGAACAGCACCACTGTGGTGAGCAGGAACTGAATGTAATGGCTGTTCTGGATGCCAATCGTCTGCTCGATCAGCTGGTGAATGCCGGGTACGACATGCGAGCCCATTTCCAACAGAAAGACGGGGAGCGTCAGCAGCCCCGCTATCACCGTCATACGCCTTAGTCGTGCGGTGTCTTCGGTCTTGTCCACAGGGGCGGCATCAGGTGTTTTTGCCCGTGCAGGATAACCCGCGTCGGTTACGACATCGGCGATTTGCGTTGGTGTGGCAAGCGCCCTGTCATATTCCACCGTCGCGGTTTCTGTCGCCAGATTAACGGTCGCGGTGACGACGCCGGGTGCAGATTGCAGCGCACGCTCTGCCCGACCGACACAAGATGCGCAGGACAGGCCGGACACCTGAAGCTGTATGGTTTGGGTTTGTGGCATGGGACTCATCGGTGTTTCCTATTGCGAGAATAGGTGGCGCGCGCTCCGATTGAAAGATCACGCCCCGAAATGCGGATTCGCAAAGCGTCGCATCCGATGGTAACCTAGCTGTTCCATCCCGGATGATCACATAGATCCTCGCCGATCTGCCCTTTTCATGGCAAGATCGGTTTTGGGTGACATTCGGGAGAACGCTCAATGCTGATCCAACTTCATAGCCAGGCGACGACGACACCCAAGAGACGGGCGG
>NZ_JBDWLR010000023.1:0-8378 GCF_039973035.1 Sedimentitalea sp. | reverse complement strand
GCAGTCCGGTAGCTCGTCAGGCTCATAACCTGAAGGTCGTAGGTTCAAATCCTACTCCCGCAACCAAAAATACAGAATAATACCAAAGCCTTAGGCCCCGCATCACGCGGGGCTTTTTGCTTATGCGCATTCCACGTCAACACCACGTCAACGTTTGGCGAGTCGCACAACAAATACTCAATGAAATCAATGCCACGGCTCAATGGTGGCACTCTGTCCTCCCAAGCAGTTTGCGGATACGATTCCTCGGAACTGATACCGAGGGACCGCGATGTCCAAGAAAACACTGAACAAAGCCAATCTCGAAAGGCTTGGCGCGCCCAGCCAAGACTCTCTAATTCAGAGCAACCCACGCTGATGGCAAGAAATAGCAACAGAGACAATTTCACGCCGAAGACAAAGCTCCAGATCGCGAAGCGCTCTGGATGGATTTGTTCAGACCCGGAATGTATGCGTCCAACGGTCGGCGCGACTTCCGATGGTGACGGCGAAATCATGCTAGGCGAAGCGTCCCACATCTGCGCCGCTGCGCCGGGCGGCCCCCGCTACGATGCCGGAATGAGCGAGGCCGAGCGCCGCTCGGCTAAAAATGGGATCTGGATGTGCAAGCTGCACGCAAAGTCGGTCGACTCGGACGACGCGAAGTTCACCGTTGAACTGCTGCGTTGCTGGAAGAAGCAGGCGGAAGAGCATTCTCATCGCAACGTTCTCTATAATGACGCCACTCGCCCCGCTAGAATCTCGACAAACGACCTCGCAAATCGCCTACATGTTTCGGCCGCCGCCGATGTCGATATCTTCCGTCGCTTCGAGAGATGGCCGTCGACGGACGTGGCCTTGACCGTTCAGATGCGGGAACTGGACAAACCCGTGCAGACTTCGGCGTTGGCGCGCGCCTTGAGTGAGTTTGGCGATCTAGTCCTCGTCGCGCCGCCCGGCATGGGCAAGACTTCGACCCTGCTCCAAGTTGCGGAAGGTCTAGTCGCTCACGGCGAAACGCCCATCTTTGTTCCGCTCGCGGACTGGGGTACTGAAAACAAGAGGCTGCTCGATTACATTCTGGGACGCGCGACCTTTCGCGGAGAGATTACGGAAGACGATTTCCGCGCAGTAGCGCAAGAGCCCGGCGTCTACCTGCTGCTCGACGGCTGGAACGAACTTGACGGTGCAGCGCGACGGCGCGCGACCGTTGAACTGAAGCGCCTTCAGGCAGACTTGCCGGAGCTTGGGCTTCTTGTATCAACGCGCAAGCAGTCGCTCGACGTTCCCTTCGAAGGCGCGACGGTCGAACTTCTGCCCCTGGGGGAAGCGGAGCAAATGGAGATCGCGCGGGTATTGCGCGGCGACGACGGAGCACGGATTGTAGATCAAGCGTGGCGCACGTCGGGCATTCGCGAGCTGGTTAGCATCCCGCTCTATCTGACCGCGTTGCTCTCGTTGCCGGACGGCCAGCCATTTCCGAAGACCAAAGAGGAAATCCTGCGCCGCTTTGTGAAGGCGCACGAACAGCAAGCGGATCATGCGGAGCCGCTGCAGGAAGCCGTCAAGGGTCTCCAGACCGAGTTTCTGAGCGCGTTGGCGGTGACGGCCACGCGGGCAGCGAACACCTCCATCCCGGAAACGAACTCCCGTCGTTCGGTGGCGCAGACGGACAACTGGCTCGTCGAGGACGGGCAGATCACGATCAAGCTGCAAACTACGGACGTGCTAGATGCGCTCGTCAGCCATCATGTGCTGGTGCGGACGGGCGAGCCCGCCGGATATTCATTTCAGCACCAACAGTTCCAGGAATGGTACGCTTCGAACGATGTCGAGCGCGCGATGCTCAAAAGCGTCGACGATGCGGACGCGCTTCAAAAGTTGAAAACCGATATTCTGAATGCGACGCTGTGGGAAGAAGCGATCCTGTTCGCAGTGGAGCGCATGGCCCGTGGCGACGAGCCTCAGCAGCGAGCTTGCAGCGTCGCTATCATCGCCGCCTTGGAAGTCGATCTGGTCTTGGCGGCGGAGATGATTTTCTGCGCCACGGACGTTGTTTGGGCGCAGGTTTCTGAGCCCATCCAGAAGCTCGTGTTGCGCTGGCACGCGCCCGGAAAGCTTGATCGTGCCGTGCGGTTCATGATCACATCGGGCCGTCCAGAATTCCGCGACCTAGTGTGGCCGCTCATCACAAGCGAGAACAACCAGAAAAGCCTACCGGCTTTGCGGGCTGCACGCCGCTTCCGCGCTTCGGTGCTCGGACCGGATGCAGCGAAGGACATTCTCGCGCTGCCGAACAAAGTACGGGAGACAGTCGTTTCAGAGATTGCGTACAGCAGCGGCATAGACGGACTCGACCTTGTCGCCCTCATCGCGAAGAGCTGTCCCGATCCTGAGCTGAAGGCCGCCGCCGTCGACGGAATGTCCTTTCGCCGCGCTGATCGGCATGTTGCAGACGTATTGAGTACGGCAAACGACGATACCTTTGACCTTGTTTACCGGAATGGCCACCTCGAAGAGATTGACGACAAGGTCATACAGCAACAGCTCGCCATGGCGCGTTCGCGCGCCGAAAAGGGGGTTTCCGTATACGAGCGCTTGCGCGCGATCGTGTACGGGCGCGACGGAAAGGATCACAGCGCGGAGCTGACCGAACTTATCGCGACGATCGAAATTCAACGCAAGCAAGACGCCGAAGTCGGGTTGATTTACGAAGCCTGCAAGCAATTCCGGCAAGCGGTCGCGCTGGGACTGCTGAAGCGCCTACGCGAAGAACGCGAGCTATTTTTCGGCGCGGACAACATCTTGGCCTCGTCTTGCATCGTCGTTGAAGACGAGGCCCTTTTGGAGATGGTGCTTTCCCCGCAAGAGCGGATGGACAGCCGCGCCGAAGCTGCCGCGTCCGTCCTCGGCCCCGTCAGTGTTGGTAAACTCATCGATACCAAGGTCGCAGTCTTTGCCGAGATCAAGAAACTCGGCGGATACCAGAAAAGTCTGAGCGACCGATATTACGGCCTCCGCGATAGAATCGCGCACGCGCCTGGCGCGAGCCTTGTCGTCGCCGTGCAGGAGCGCGCAGCGGCGGCGAACAATGAGGAAATCCGTGAACTGGCGGAACTGCTGTGTCGCCGTGATGAGGAAGGCGACCGGGCACGCCCATTTCCGCAGGATGCGGACGCGGCGGTTTCGCAAATGATGGAGCAATGGGGCGAGAGGCTGATCGCGAGCGATGATACCGCAACGCGCAGCCAACTGTCCGCGGTGGCCGATCTGATCGGCCATTTCCCGTCTGTCGCGCTGTTGCCGATGCTTAAGCGGCTGCTCGATGACGAATTGCGTCGCTACCGGGCTTTCCGCAAGCAGGCCGAGGAAGAGCGCTGGCGGCAAGGCGAGGCGACGAACGAGGCGCGCATGCTTTATACGAACAGGTACCAGCACGCCTTCACGAAGATCAAAGCGCCCGAGACAACGACGCTGATGATCAGCTATTTGTCTGACGAGCATTTTGGCGAAACGGCCGCACTCGTGCTCAAGGTCCAATGGATTCTCGCAAACGAGCCCAAGGATGACCACCGCTTCAGGGGAAGTGTGGACTTTTCCCGTGTGAAAGAAATGCGTGCGGTGCGCACACGCTGCGCCACACTGACCTGCAACGAAGCAGACGCGATATTCGAGGCGATTGCACCGCTCATTTCCGAGGGCGCAACCGATGCGCAGAAGAAGCACGCAGTTGCGCTGGCGATTCAGGCCGTACGCCTACCGCATGGCGTACGCGCTGACACAATAAACGCGCTCTTGTCGATCGCACCGCAAGTGGCGCGTGCGAAGTTGGTACTGAATCTGATCCTCTCCGGCGAAACAATTCCATTCAGTGTTGTGCAAACCGGAATTTATGATGTCTTCGAGGATGCCAAGAAGCACGCTTGGATTCTGGATGAAGGCTGGCAGTTGAAGGCGTGGCTCCTTCTGCTGCCATTCACTGATCATCCTGTGCAGCTAGTCGACACTATCGCGGCATTGCCGATCCGCCAGCGCGAACCATACTTCCTCGAAGGTATGATCCGAGCATGCGAGACCGTACGGGCGCCGGAGATCGAAGAAGCGCTTTTCATGCTCGCGAAAAATGACGCGGTCTTCTACGACAATCACGCATGGCGTGACGCCGTTCGGCGTCAGGGAACGCTCACCTCGGCGCGCCGCTATCTCGATCTATTCATAGAGGGCAAGATCGACGGCCGCGATGGCTGGCGAGCGTCGCAAGAAGTCGCCGACTTGCTGAAAACGTATTCAGAACTGCGCGACTACGCCTTTGGCCTTTTGAAAGATGGCAATTCGCCCAAGGCTTTGCTGCTGGCAAACGCCGTTGCCGAGGGCGACGACCCTGACGGGCTGCTTCAGCTCGTAGAGCTGGAGAACAGGCTTCGGCGCTCATTGATCTCACGGCGTGCCATTGAGGGAGTTGTCACGGAACACGTTCCATCAGAACACTGGCGCGGCGCATTCGACGTGCTTCCAATCGCTGCGACCGAGCTTCGGCGAAAGCTTTTGGCGATGACGACAGACGGCGGACCTCACGATGCCGCCGCGCGAGCCCTTCGAGAAATCGAAAGAGTGCGCGATAAAGACGGCGCACCCGAAGATGAGCCGCGCCACCCCGATCTGGCCTCCGGCAAGCCGTGGCCGATTCTGGTAGCTGATCCCGAAGCGGAAGGCGGTTGACACATAAAAGATAAAGCTTGGTGCTCGGAGTACGGACAGCGCAGCGATGTCAGAAAGGCGTTCAAAAACCTGATTTGGTCGCTATGGATGGAAAGCGGTTCAGATTCCTCTGTTCATATTGGCCGCATGAGCGAAACTGGCTGTAATTAGTAAGTTTTCTGCACCTTCGTTACAAAACACCAGCGCTGAAAAGTGATCAAACGGCATCAAGTGTTTTGAAATAGCCAATCAGCGACAACTCTGCTTGAGATTGATCGAAGGAAGATCGCCTCCCAGGCATTTGCTCCTTCATCTGCGGATTTCGCATCGCTGAGCTCCAACAAATACGCGTGAAACTCGTCTGAAGTAGATCGATAGTCAGTGTGATGCGGAAGGACGCTGTCTGGCTGAACCTTAAGTTTCTCCCACCTTTTGCCTATATAAGTGAGAAAATTGGTCCTGCGGACGATGTTGTTTATGTGAAATTCAACATTAGCAAAATCTGGATCTTCTTGATTGATTAAGTAATTGATCAAGAATACTGGCGGGGCTTCATTCGGATCAAATGAAAGAAAAATCAAAGGGTTGGCCAAGAAATCGTCGTAGTAAGGATGCAATACCCTTGCATGAGTAGCTGGGTCAAACAATCTCTCCCCGCGTTTTCGATTGCAGGAGCACGCAGGTACTAGATTGAAGGACAGACAAGCATATTCAGGATACTTTTTTTGCGTTAGGTAGGGTCAGGACTCATAGCCAATAGATGACGGTTGCCGCTAGCGCGATTGCGGAGAGGAAGACCTTCGGGCACCTGTCGTATCGGGTCGCGACCCGTCTCCAATCTTTCAACCTGCCGAACATGATCTCGATGCGATTGCGGCGTTTGTAGCGACGCTTGTCGTATTTCACGGTGGTCTTGCGTTGTTTGCGGCCCGGGATGCAGGCGCGTATCCCTTTGTCTTGCAACGCTTCTCTGAACCAATCAGCGTCATAGCCACGGTCCCCGAGCAACCAGTCGACGTTTGGCAGGCCGCTCAGCAAAGCCCGGGCACCGATGTAGTCGCTGACCTGCCCGGCGGTAACGAACAAGCTGATCGGCCGCCCCTGGCTATCGCAGACCGCGTGCAGCTTGGTATTCATACCGCCCTTGGTGCGGCCGATCAGGCGCCCACGCCCCCCTTTTTTACGCCCATGCTGGTCGAGGTGCGGTGTGCCTTGAGGTAAGTCGCGTCAATCATCACGGTCTTCCTTTCGCGATGCTCGGCGGCCAGGCCAGTCATGATCCGAGCAAAGACGCCCTTATCACTCCATCGTTTCCATCTGTTGTAGAGTGTCTTGTGAGGGCCGTATTCCTTGGGTGCATCGCGCCAGCGTAACCCATTGCGATTGATGAAAATAATCCCGCTCAGCACCCTGCGGTCATCAACACGCGGCTTGCCGTGCGACTTCGGAAAATAGGGCTTCAAACGCGCCATCTGCGCGTCGCTCAACCAGAAAAGATCAGACATATCACCGCTCAGTTTTCCGGCGGTGAATCATGATGCTCGCCTGAAATCAGTGGGTCCAGACCCTAAGACTATGTCCGGCTCATCTGTTAGGTTCGTTTGTGTGGAGTGCTTTCGGTGATGCAAGCGGTGCGTTTCGAGTGTCTTTTGTTAATCCTATCGCGTCGTTGTAGAATGGCTTGGTCCTGCCCGAAGCAGACATCTGCAGGTGTAACATTGTTGGCGCTCACGTGAACGCATTGATGATTGTGGCGATCGGCCAAAGCTACAATCTAGATTTCCTAATCGCTGGGCTAAATTTTTTTTCGTTAAGATGCGTTTCCTGAAGGTTTGGTGCCATCGCTCCGCTCCCCAGAAGTGGTGTTCCCTTGCAAACCATGAGACGGAACATACCCAAAATTTGGGACTATATGACACGTCGCGAGAGTGCTTCATACTATTGTCCTTCAACCATTCGGTCAGACCACCTTAGACATCGCTTGGTCCGTTGTCATTGAGCAGGCGCGGTGGTGCGGCTCTGCCATCCTGCCGCACCCTGAAACCCCTTTGGTTTCGAACTGGATTGAGGTTGGCATTTGTGCGCGGCTGGTTCACGCTAACGCATATTCATGCCAAAGGCTTTCCCATGCGGATCTTGATTTTCTGTCTCATATGTCTGACGCCCACTCTATTGACGGCGCAGGTTGATCAGCCCACCGGGACCATCGAGATCGAAGACAACGCCCTGCAGGACGCGGCCATCGCCAATCGTATCCGGGACATCTTGTCAGAGCTGGATGGGTTCGAAGACGTCACAGTGGCCGTCAATTCGGGCATTGTTACTCTGCGAGGGCATACGCTTGATAGCGACACTGCGCGCCGGCTTAGCGCGCTGACCAGCAGGATCGAAGGCGTTGTGGCAATCGAAAACGAAGTCACCGAAACCACTGATGTTGTCGAGCGGTTGAACCCGGCGATTTTGCGTTTTGAAGAGCGGCTGAAGCAGGCGATCGCCTTTCTGCCATTGCTGACGATTGCGATTGCTGCCTTCGGCTTGGTGGTTCTGATCGGCATTCTGCTGGCGAGGTTACGACAACCTTGGGACCGACTGGCCCCGAATGCCTTCATTGCCGACATCTACCGTCAGGTCCTGCGGCTTGTCTTTATCGTCGCGGGGATCGTCATTGCGCTGGACATTCTCGGTGCAACCGCTCTCTTGTCCACCATTCTGGGGGCAGCGGGGATCGTTGGTCTCGCCATCGGCTTTGCGGTTCGAGATACTGTCGAGAATTTCATCGCGTCGATCCTGCTCTCGATCCGTCAGCCGTTCCGCCCGAATGATACGATCGAAATCGAAGGTGACACAGGCAAAGTGATCCGCCTGACCAGTCGTGCAACGATCTTGCTGAGCTTTGATGGCAACCATATCCGAATTCCCAACGCGACGGTGTTCAAGAGTCGCATTGTGAATTTCACCCGTAATGACGAGCGGCGGTTTCACTTCGAGTTGGGCGTGGCACCGGACACCGATCTTGCAATGGCCCGCCAAATCGCGCTGGACACCATCCAGGCCCTGCCATTCGTGCTGGAGAGCCCCGCTGCATCCGTATGGATTGAAGCGGTGGGCGACAGTACGGTGACCCTGCAGATGGCTGCTTGGGTCGCCCAACATGAAACCTCCATTGTGCTCGCCAGAGGCGAAGCAATCCGTGGCACGATGCTGGCCTTTGAGGCTGCAGGGATTTCAATGCCCGAACCGGGTATGCGGGTGCTGCTGCCCACCAGCGGACACGAATCGCACGTTGACGAAAAACGCCAAGGTGGAAGCGCTTCAACGGGCGATGCCCCACAGGATGTTGCAGCCACTGCAGACAGTGAACTGGAGCAAATCGTAGCCGAAGAACGCCTTGCGCAACAAGGCGATGACCTTCTGACCCCTGGCGCACCCGAAGAATAGGGCAGTTTTTGGCAAATCGGGTCTTGCACCGCCTGTCATGGCAGCTTAATTAGCCGCTCACTGTTGGGGTGTAGCCAAGCGGTAAGGCATCGGTTTTTGGTACCGTGTATCGTAGGTTCGAATCCTACCACCCCAGCCAGTCAGCCATCAGTGATGTAACTAAGCAGGCGGTTCCTCAAGGGGTCCCCAGAATGCCCCCGGAAATGCCCCAGTCGATCGTCCCCCACCCGTGGCACCCGGGCACACCTATGACGGGTGGTTCG
>NZ_JBDWLR010000022.1:0-18863 GCF_039973035.1 Sedimentitalea sp. | reverse complement strand
TCGGTATCGTCAGTGTGCCGCCCCCTTTTGACCGCTGATCATAAGGCTGCGCGATCAGCGGTCAAAAGAGGGCGCGTTTAGAAAGGCCACGACAATTGGACGGGTTTGAACCGCAGCAGCTCCGTCACTGCCGACCCTGATAATATCGCCTGAGCATGCAAGACGACCATTGCAGCGGCGCGCGCGTCTTCGCCGGCATCGTGGTGGTGAAAGTCGAGGTTCAGTGCCTGCTTGAGGCTGGCCAAACCGTGGCCCCCGTTGCCTTTCAATTCGGGCCAGGCCGCCCGTGCGATCGACACGCTGTTGTGCCAACTCAGGCGGGGAGGAGGAAGGCCGTGAACCTTGCATGCGGAGTTGATCGCGTGTCCGTCAAACCTGCTGTGCTGCACCATCGGATGGCGGGACAGCAGGGGCACCAAACCGGGCCAGACCTGCGCAAAGCTCTGCGCATCTTGTACCGTGTCCGGGCCGATGCCGTGCAGATCAATGTTGAACAGCGCGAAGGGCATCTGCGGGTCGACGTAGGTAGACTAGGTTTGAATGCTCTCGTCATACCCGACACAAGCGATGCCGATCTGGCAGATACTTGCGCTGTTCCCGCAGGCGGTTTCGACGTCCAGCGCGATGAACTGGAAATCTCCGTCAGGGATGTCTTTGGTCAATGTCGCGCCCTGCGCAAGCGGGCCCTCAGCGACTCCATCAAAGTGTCGGAACAGCTGCGCAGAACGGCAACGTCATCCGTCAGACGCGAATAGGACCAGAGGCCCTGTACCGAGATCATGGTGTAACGCGCGAGATCGTCGATCTCGGATTGTGAGAGCGGCCCATGTTGGCCGTTTTCTTTTGTAAGCACATGCTGAAACCCTCTCACCAAACGGTCGCAATGGGCACCTAGCTTTTGTCTAGTTTCCACCTTGTCTTCGGGGATCTGGGTGAGTGTGTTCCCCACAAGACATCCCCTGCCATAGCCGCCCGCAGCCTCAAAGCGCGCTAGCAAATTGTGCAGGTATATGTCGATGCTGTCGATACCCGCTCCCTCAGCCTCGACCGGGGCAAAAGCAGGGGTGACAACGACCTCTTGATACCTGTCCAGACAGGCATGAAAGAGGTCATCTTTACCCGCAAAATCGCTATAGATCCCCGCGCGGCTCACACCCGTCTCACGCACGAGATCACCCATGGAAACGACGTGATAGCCGATCTTCCAAAAGGTTTGCAGCGCGCTGTCCAGCAGGTTTTCACGGGAACGGGACTTGGCTCTGGGCATTTTTCACCTTGTTAAAGAATGATCGTTCTTCTAATTCTAAACTGACTCACCCGCAAGCCCGAGGTACCCAGTATGACCGCGTCTTTCCGCGATAAAAAGAAATTTGCCTCCGTTCTTGGCAAGCAAATGGCCTATATCGAAGAAGGCACCGGCGATCCGATTGTGTTTCTTCATGGCAATCCGACATCGTCCTATCTGTGGCGCAACGTGTTGCCATATTTGACGGGCCAAGGTCGCCTGATTGCTCCGGATCTGATTGGCATGGGCGACAGTGACAAGCTCGATAACTCAGGTCCCGACAGTTATACCTATGTTGAGCAACGCAAATATCTTTTTGCGTTGCTGGAGCAGTTGGGTGTGACCAATAACGTGACGCTGGTGATCCATGATTGGGGCTCGGGCCTCGGCTTTCACTGGGCTCAGACGCACGCGGACGCGGTCAAGGGTATCGCGTTCATGGAGGCCATTGTTGCCCCCGTTCCCAGCATGGACAGTTTTCCCGAAAAGAGCCGCGCGGTTTTTGAAGGGTTGCGGTCACCTGCAGGCGACGAGATGGTATTGCAGCGCAACATATTTGTAGAGAACATCCTGCCTGCATCGATCCTGCGCGATCTGAGCGAAGAGGAAATGAACGAATACCGTCGCCCCTTTGCCAATGCGGGCGAGGATCGGCGCCCGACCCTGACTTGGCCGCGCCAAATCCCGATTGGCGGCGAACCTGCGGATGTGGTCGAGATCGTCAGTGCCTATTCGCATTGGTTGACGCAATCGCCAATCCCCAAACTTTTCATCAACGCAGAACCCGGTGTGCTGATTTCCGGTCCGGTCCGCGAATTTGTCCGCAGCTGGCCAAATTTGACCAAAGTCTCATTGCCCGGGTTGCATTTCGTGCAGGAAGACTCGCCCAATGAAATCGGCGAAGCCATCCGCGACTGGCACGCGGCTCTGTAACGTTCTGCGCTCAAATTACTGATTGAGATACAGTTACCTTTCTCAGGAGTTTCAAGCGTGGGGGCGACGATTCCCGCGCTGTCCATCCGTCAAACAAGCAAGAGTGTATCGAGGTGATTAGGGGCATTGTGCAGGCAAGCATCTGATAACTTTACGGTGCCCTCAGTCCTAATCTCAAACTTGCGACTTGTATGATCCGGGCGTCCGGTTGGTCCAGTTGCGAAAGGCCCGGTGAAAATTGGGCGGCGCCGAAAAGCCGGTCTCAAAGGCGATTTTTTCAATGCTGTCTGTGCCCAGTTGTAGCGCACGGATAGCGATGTCGCGGCGCAAGGCGTCTTTGATTTCCTGAAATGACGTTCCTTCCTCACTCAATCGTCGGTTCAGCGTTCGGGGCGTCATTTGCAAAGCAATAGCCGCGTCCGGAAGATGGCAGGTCTGCCAATCGGCACCATACAGAAAAGAGCGAACACGCAGGCTGTTTGTATGCGCGCGTGAGCTGGTAAAGATCCAGTCAAGCGGGGCTCGTTCCAGAAATACGGTTGCCTCGGCAGCGCTACGAGTGATCGGACGCATGAATTGGCGTGGATCGAACAGGATGCTGGTGCGTGGCGCCGAAAACTCCACTGGGCAAGGGAAAACCACCGCATAGTCAGCAGCAAAATCCGGACGCTCAAACGCCAACCGCACGGCTTTCACCGGCGTTTCCACCCCGCCCAGCCAAGACAACAGCCCATGCACCAGTTTCAAGATCAGCATATGACCAAACCGCTGCGGGCGCGTGTTCGGGACATAGGGCACCAACGACAGTTCTACCTCGTCCGCTCCATTTCGTAGAACCAGATGGAAATCGTCTAACAGCAAGTTCCAGAACGTGGTGAACCGATACAGCGCGGAGACCAAGCTTCGCGCCTCTCGCTGAACCGTAACGAGATGCTGCAGCGCGCGGCTTCGGATCGGACGGCTCCACAGGCCCATCATTTCGTCCCCGGTTTCGACCGCCGCCAATTGGTAGAGCAACGCGATCTCGCTCAGCGTCACGCGCTGCGCGGATGCCATGGGGCTGGTTTGAAATCCAGAACGCAACAGCAACGAATTCATGGTCTCGGGCGTGCAACGGGACTCTAGCGCATCCAGCCAATCCTGAACGAAGCCCGCTGAAACGGTTGTCAAGGCGACGGGGTCATGGGCGTTCACGATAGAAATCCAATTTGGCGTAATCCGATATGATTTTGGCAAAAGATGAGCTTATCGGCAAGCCTGCGCAATGCTAGCTGACGCAAAACAACAGCAAACGACTTGGAGCAGGTATGTCCTACCAGCCGCCCCTGCAGGACTTGATGTTCTGTATTGAACATCTTTCCCATTGGAACGAAATCTCGCAGATGAAGAGATTCTCGGATTTCGACCTGCCCGATATCGCGGCGGTGCTTGAGGGTTACAGCCGCTTCTGCGCAGACCAGATAGCGCCATTGTCGCATTTGGGAGATACAGAGGGCGCAAGCTTCGAGAAGGGCCGGGTGAAAATGCCCGAGGAGTATGTGCAGGCCTATGCGCAGTTTGCGGACATGGGCTGGCAAGCACTTACCCATCCGGTAGAGTATGGCGGCATGGGTCTGCCACGGGCGGTTGGCGCCGCGGCATTGGAGATGTTGAACGCCGCCGATATGAGCTTTGGCCTCTGCCCGCTGCTAACTGACGGCGCGATTGAGGCGCTGTTGTTGTCCGGGTCGGACGAGCAGAAAGCCACGTATCTTGAGCCACTGATTGCAGGGCGCTGGTCGGGCACGATGAACCTGACGGAGCCGCAGGCCGGCAGCGATTTGGGTCGTGTGGCGACCAGGGCGATGCGACGCGGAGATGGGCGCTATGGCATCTCAGGCACCAAGATTTTCATCACCTATGGCGCCCATGATCTGACCGAGAACATCGTCCATCTGGTTCTGGCGCGCACACCAGATGCCCCTACCGGGCCGGCTGGGATGAGTCTGTTCATCGTGCCGCAGAAACTGGTGGAACCGGATGGCACGCTGGGAGCCGAAAATGCGGTGAACTGCGTGAGCATCGAGCATAAGCTAGGCGTGCGGGCCAGCCCGACGGCAGTTCTGGAATTCAACGATGCCACGGGGTACCTGATCGGCGACGAAAATCGCGGGTTGGAGTACATGTTTGTGATGATGAACGTGGCGCGGTTTTCGGTAGGGGTGCAGGGGATTGCGATCTCCGAACGCGCATACCAGCGAGCCCTGACCTTTGCGCGCGAACGCGTGCAAAGCCGCCCGGTGAACAGTAAGAGCGGGGACGCTGCCCCCATTATCGAACATCCGGATGTACGCCGAATGCTCTTGCGGATGCGCAGCCTGACCGAAGGCGGACGTGCCGTGGCGGCGGCAACTGCCGGGTTGCTCGACGTGGGCCGTTGTCAGGACAACAAGGAGATGACCGCGCTGGCCGAATTCATGGTGCCGCTGGTCAAGGGCTTTTGCTCGGAACGGGCGGTCGACGTCGCCTCGTTGGGCGTGCAGGTCCACGGTGGCATGGGTTTCATCGAAGAAACCGGTGCCGCACAGCATTACCGTGATGCACGCATCCTGCCGATTTACGAGGGCACCACGGCCATTCAGGCCAATGACCTACTGGGTCGCAAAGTACTGCGTGACCGGGGTGAAACCGCTCGCCGCTTTGCCATCCTGATTGCGGAAACCGAAGCGAAGCTCGCTGGAGGAGATGCGGCCGCGCAAGCGATCGGCAGCAGCCTCGCGCAGGCGCGCGGTGCATTTGAATCCGCACTGGACTGGTTACTGGCGAACAGCCGCAAGGACGCTGACACGGCATATGCGGGCTCTGTCCCCTTTTTGATGCTGGCAGGAACATTGGCGGCGGGTTGGTCACTGGCCAAAGGCGCCCTAGCGGCACAAGCAGCACTAGACGCGGGGCAGAACAGACAATTCATGACCCAGAAAATCGCTACGGCGTTGTTTTTCGCCGAGCACATTTTGCCTGAGTGTCTTACCGAACAAACCCGCATCCTTTATGGCTCAAGCAGCCTGCTTGATGCCACTTTCCCAGACTAACTCACCCGAAAGGACCTGACCCATGAACGATGTAGTCAACCCCGACAGTTACGAGAATTTGGCAATTTCGGAGAGCGAAAACGGCCTTTACGTCTTATCTCTGAACCGCCCGACCAAGCGCAACGCGTTGGATCTCGCCACAATCGAGGAACTGATCCGGTTTTTCAGCGGTGCGCGTATGGCTGGGGTCAAGGCGGTGGTGCTGGCCGGAAAAGGTGATCACTTCTGCGCAGGGCTTGATCTTGTCGAACACTGGAAGGCCGACCGGAGCGCGGGTGATTTCATGCACGTCTGCCTGCGCTGGCATGAGGCGTTCAACAAGATGGAATACGGCGGTGTGCCAATCATCGCAGCACTTCAGGGGGCTGTGGTGGGTGGCGGTCTTGAGCTTGCCAGCGCCGCACATCTTCGGGTGATCGATTCCAGCACCTATTTCGCCCTACCTGAGGGACAGCGAGGCATTTTCACCGGTGGTGGCGCGACAATCCGGGTTTCGGACATGATCGGAAAATACCGGATGATAGATATGGTCCTGACCGGCCGCGTCTATCAGGGGCAAGAAGCTGTGGATTTGGGCCTCGCTCAATACATCGTCGACGAAGGCACAAGCTTTGACAAAGCGATGGAATTGGCCAAAAAAGTTGCCCAGAACCTGCCACTAACCAACTTTGCAATATGTTCGGCAGTGAGCCACATGAACAACATGTCCGGCATGGACGCGGCCTATGCCGAGGCTTTCGTAGGCGGAATCGTCAATACCCAACCTGCAGCGCGGGAACGTCTGGAAGCCTTCGCCAACAAGACAGCCGCACGCGTGCGGCCCAATGACTAGGGTAGGCGGGACAGAATTAGATCTGTGAGTCCAAGACTGATGATGTGACGACCCCCGACGGCATCTTTGCGATACGGCCGGGGGTCACTCCACCGCCCGAATGGGCTGCACTTGGGGATGATTTTCTGCGTCCAAGGTAATCTTGGCCTCGATTCCATACATGGAGCTCAAGTTATTTGCCGTCAAAACATCCACAGGCGGGCCAGATGCGATTTTGTGCCCGCCATTCAGCCCGACAATGCGGTCGGCGAACTGCGCCGCCAGGTTCAGGTCATGCATCGCCATGCCGATGGTCGTCCCGTTCTGCCGCGAGATCTTTTGCAACCGGTCGAGCACAAGCAACTGGTGGCGCAGGTCCAGTGCAGCAGTTGGTTCATCCAGCAGCAAGACACGGGGTTGGCGAAACAGGGCTTGGGTCAGGAATACGAGCTGACGTTGCCCGCCACTGATTTCGTCCAGCTGGCGGGCATGCAGCGAGGTCAGCCCAAAGGTATCCAGCGCTGCCATCGCCGCGTCAGCGATACCGGCAGACAGCCGCAGCCCCAGGCTGCCCAGACGCCCAAGAAGCACGACCTCCAATACAGTCAGCGATGATTGCGCGCCGGTGTCCTGAGGCATATAGGCGATCTGGCGGCGCTGGTCCTTGGGTGACAAGGCCGCCCCGGAAAACGAGATCACACCCCGCATCGGGCCAAGCCCCGCAAGGGCGCGCAACAATGTGGATTTGCCCGCACCATTACAGCCGATGAGTGTGGTGATCTGCCCCTCGGGCCAGTGATCGTCAAAGGCACGGATCACCGGTGTCTTGCCATAGGCCACGGTCAGATTCTTGATATGCAGGCTCACCAATGCCTCCTTTGGCCGCGCAGGATCAGGAAAAACAGGAACGGTACGCCAATCAAAGCGGTAACAATGCCAATCGGAATCACGCCGCCGGGAGAAACCAGTTTCGAAACCACAGACGCGCCGGTCATGATGATTGCACCCATCAGGGCGGCCATCGGCAGCAGGACGCGCTGATCTTCGCCAACCATCATCCGGGCGATATGTGGCGCGACAAGACCTACAAAACCGATGGTCCCAACAAAAGCCACGGCCGCTGCTGTCAAAAGCGCCACCAGTCCGAACAGCTTGACCCGCAATGCGTGCACATCCACGCCAATGGCCGCCGCACGGGCATCTCCAAGACGCAGGGCGGTCAGTTGCCAGAGGTTTGGCAATACCGCCAGCGAGCTGAGCGCAAAGACCACGGCGACGATGGGCACGTTGTTCCAACTGCTCTTGAGCAGCGAGCCAAACAGCCAGAACACGATCGACTGCAGCACTTCGGGCGCGGCCAGATATTGCACCAGCGATTGCGCGGACTGAAACATGAACAGGGTGGCAATCCCGGCCAACACCATGATTTCGGGGCGCATGCCGCGCATTTTCGAGAAGGAAAAAACCAGCGCGGCCGCCAGAACACACATGACAAAAGCCGACAAGGGAATGGTCATCCACGGCAGGAACGGCAGGGAAACACCCGTCAGGATGGCCAGCGCGGCCCCAAACCCGGCGGCCGCAGAAAATCCAAGCGTATAAGGGCTTGCCAGCGGGTTGCCGAGGATGGTTTGCATATGCACTCCGGCAGTGCCCAGCGACATCCCCACAAGCATAGCCATCAGGGTCATCGGCAGGCGAATGTCCTGAACGATCACGCGGATCATCGGCTCGACCCTGTTTGGAGAAAACAACCCAGCCAGAACTTCGCCCAACCCCAACATGGCCGGACCTGTCAGAATGTCGGCCACGACCAGCAGACCAAGCACAGCGACAGCCCCCGCAAGCCGGGTCAGACGCCGCAGCACCAGCGCGCGGTATTGCGAAATATGGGCGGTATAAGGGGCGGCAAAGACCGCCCCCTTTATGGTCTCGGATGCCCCGCCATCCGGGGCGGACATCAGTTGCCGCCGCCGGGCAACTGAGTCATGTAACTGCCCTCGAACTCGATTGGCATGTAGGTGGCAAAGAACCGGTCCAATGAGGCCTGCGGGTCGATATCGGCAAACTGTTCAGGATACATCGCCTTGGCCAGAAACTGCAGAAACGCATAGTCATAAAGCGTCCGATTCCCGCCGTGGTAGATACCGAAGACCTTGCCAGTCTTCACGGCATCCAGACCATCCCAACCGGGGCGAGCCAGATAGGCCTGCATACGCTCGTGCGTCAACGCATCGTCCACACCCGGCCCCATGACCACCGCCTGATCGAGCCCGGCCCATCCGGACCCGGCCAGCAAGATCACCTGTGGATTTTGCGCCAGCACGTATTCAGGGCTCAGCTTGCCCCAGCTGCTGATCTGTCCGTTGGCAATGTTGGTGGCCCCCAGTTGGTCGATCACGCTGCCCCATTGGGTTCCGGCATAGGAATTGTCGACGCTGTCCATGCCTTTGCGGCCCAGCTCTACATAGACCTTGGGTGCGGCACCCTCGGGAAGCGTCTCCAAGCGGCTTTCGACCTCGGCGACAGCAGTTGCGTATTCATCCGCCAGGGTTTTGGAACGCTCTTGCGCACCCATCAACTCGCCCAAAAGTTCGGTCGATTTGACGTGCATTTCAACGGTCTGCGCATTGTAGTCGAGAACTACGATCGGGATGCCTGCCGCTTCCATGCGGTCGGCTATCTCACCCAATGCTTTGTATTGCCATGCGGCCAGAACGGCCACGTCGGGCTGGGCGGCAATCACCGCTTCCAGCGAAAAGGTTCCGGCTTCGACTTCACCTACGTCGGTCAACTCTTCCAGACGCGGGATGGCGTCCGAGTAGGTCTGCCATTGAAGACTGCGCCATCCAGCCCAAGTGTCCTTGGAGATGGCAACAACTCGATCATAGGCCTCGGGGCCTGCAACGGCCATAAAGTCTTCAAAGTAAAAGCCCAGCAGGATGCGCTGCGGGTCTTCGGGCACGTCGACAGTGCGGCCCATCGTATCCGTCAGGGTGATGTTTTCAGCCCACGCGGGGATGGCGAAAGTTACCGCAAAGGCGGCCGCGGCAACGCCACGTGCAAGTGTCTTGAACATTAATTTTCCTTTGGTTCACGTGTGATGTCCAGAGTCTGCCACAAAGGCGCGATCCCGGATTTCAGTCAGGTTTTGTGAAAGCTCAAAGGAATGGAGGGGCGCGGCTGTTGTAGTCTGCGGCCAGACGCAGGGGATTGTGAAGCGACGGCGCCAGAGGCAGCCGCCGCTGATAGTTGCGCGCCATGGCACGCCAACCCGTATCCGCACGCTCAGCCGTGTCGGCAATCAGACCGAAGGATTGGCACCAGTCACAGCCTTGTCCACCTTGCGCAGGCTCGCTCGGCTCACCGGTTTCCGGATCAATGGTGATCTCTTGAATGCCAAAGGGCGAACAGATTTCGATCTGCATCGCATTTGCCGATGACCCGACCATCACTCCGGTCATGGCGATCTGTATGAACAGCCATGCCATTGCCGGGAACAGCAATCCGAATTTGTGAAGGATGGTGCGTTTCAAGGTCAGGCCATAGTTTGCACATCGTCGGGCATTGATTGCAGACTCGTGACCAAGGTTCAACCATGCGCGGGACGGTGATTGAAATCGTCGGTGTTTTTCGTGGCGTTTGGCGGCCAAGGTTGTCCATGACAATCGAGATTATTAGGCGGTCACCAACGAATGCCATTCTTAGCGGCAACTAGGTTTCCGAAGTCCACCTCACGACGAGGGCGTTGAATCCTAAAGTTGCACCCAGTCTAGCGCAGCTTGTTCAGGTGGCCTGAGTCGGTGGGGCAGGGTGGACATCGCCCATTACCTGATCTGTGCAGCAAGCCCACCAGCGTTCAAACGACCCGGTAGAGGCCGCCATTCCTAAAAGCGAACCCCGCCAGCAGAGTGCTGGCGGGGCCACCTACCACCGATACAACGGGTTACTATGCAATCATGAAATCATCGGTGGTAAAGTCTGTAACCGCGACATCTTCAAAGGTGATCACCTTGTCATTGAGAGTAAGCTCAACGTCATCACCAGCCTGTGCCAGGTTTCCGATCAGGTTCGTAGATGTGGCACTGGGATCCGAGGTTACAAATTCGAGGCGATCCACACCGAATTCAAAATCCACGATGACATCGACGCCAATATCAGCCTCAAAGAACACAAAGGTATCTGCGCCTTCGCCGCCGCGCATCACATCATTGCCTTGGCCGCCGCGAATGACATTGCCGCCGCTGTCACCCGTGATCGTGTCGTCGAATGCGGTGCCTGTGACATTCTCGAAATTGACTGCGGTCGATGAACCCACAATGCCCGCGTTCAGATCAACGTTGGTGCCGGTTGCTGCCTGACCGAGATCAAGCAAATCCACACCTTCGCCGCCATCCAGAACCAGATCGATCTTTTCGAGCACATCTTCTGTGATGACCGCAGTATCGTTTCCATCGCCAAAGTTTGTCTCCAACGTTTCGGTTTTGCGAACATCCAGTTGGAACAGGCCGGCCTGAGTCTGGTCGTTCACCTCGATCCGCGCAAACTGCACGCCCTCGCTGGTCACGGAGAATTCGGCCACATCCTTGTTCTGAAGATCGTCGTTGACCAGATCGGTGTCGAAGTTGACCTGAACCACATCGTCGCCCTTGCCGCCATTCAGCAGGTCCGAGCCATCCCCGTTGTTCCAGATCAGAGCATCGTCACCTTTGCCGCCATAGACCGCATCATTGCCCTTGCCGCCCGTCAAAGTATCATCGCCACCACGACCGAAAATCTTGTCTTCTCCGTCAAGCCCAGAAATGACGTTGTCCTGCTTGTCGCCTCGGACCGCGTCATCATAAGCCGTGCCAATGACGTTTTCGAAGTTCTCTGCAGTAGAGCCGTTCAATTTGCCCTTTGCAAGGTTCACCCGGACAGCATCGGCAGCCTGCGCCAGATCCAGCGTGTCGGTTCCGGCACCGCCATCAAGATCAAGCCTGATCTCGTCCAGCACATCGTCTTTGATCACAGCGGTATCATCACCGCCGCCAAAGTTGGTCTCCTGAACCTCGGTTTTGCGGATATCAAGCTGGAACAGGCCGGCCTCGGTCTGATCATTCACCTCGATCCGGGCGAACTGTATACCTTCGTCAGTCACGGAGAATTCCGCCACGTCCTTGTTCTGAAGATCGTCGTTGACCAGATCAGTGTCGAAATTGACCTGAACGCGGTCGTACCCGACGCCGCCCACCATAAGGTCCGAACCGTCGCCATTGTTCCAGACAAGCAGGTCGTCGCCCCATCCGCCCAACATCGTGTCGTCGCCCTTGTTGCCAATCACGACGTCATTGCCGAATCCGCCAAGCAAAGTGTCTTCGCCAAGTCCGCCCGAGATCTTGTCATCGCCCAACAGGCCGAAAACCAGGTCGTTTCCGCCGTTTGCGGAAATATCGTCGTCCCCGAACGACCCGATAATCAGGTCACTCTTGTCTGATCCTGCGATATTGAGGCCATTGGAAAACAGGTCAAAAAAGTTGAAGTTCATCATAATCGTCTCCATTAAAATCCATTTTGTGCGTTTGTCTTTGTCGTCACGCGCCTGAAGCCTGAGAACAACGCCTCGTCAGCAGGTGCGATACCCATTGGTCGTGCCATCACGGTCAGCGGTTCAATAATAATTTCCGGAGGTGAGTGGGGGGCCAAAACATCGAACTACGCAGCCAAGCGATTTGCACCCCGGACGCTTCGACGTTATCCAATCTCAGGTAGAACCAATTGGTGAGCCGACAAAGGACCACGCATGGATGAAACCGGGCGCATTCGACAAATTGGTTCGGGCGACAAGCACGCCATGCGCGACCTTTATGTCGAGCACGGTGATGCAATCTATGCGTTCGTTCTGGGCCGCTGTGGTGATCCGGCGCTTGCCAGAGACACGGTCCAGGACACTATGCTTGATGTATGGCGAACGGCATCCCGGTTCTCCGGTAATTCATCGGTAAAAACCTGGCTGTTTGCAATCGCACGCAACAAACTCGTGGATGCGCTGCGCAAACGCGGCAAACTGAGTTTTGTCGAGGAGGTGCCGGATAGCGTCGATCAGGCGCCAAACCCCGAAGCCGCCGCGATTGCGTCGGCAGAGTCGAGCCGTTTGCGGCAATGTCTGGACAGACTATCGAACACACAACGTACAGCAGTCCGGTTAGCGTTCTTTGAGGACCTGACCTATGCAGAGATTGGCGAAATCGAGAGCGTTCCGACGGGGACGATCAAGACACGCATATTTCATGCCAAACAGGCTTTGATGCGCTGCCTTTCAAGAGGTTGAGCCATTCGATCCCCGGTCAGGGATCAGGCATGAACTCCACAAGGTCTTTTTGCGAAGCCAGCACTTCAAAGGCGTTCTGCCGACGCGTTTCACTAGCGAAAGACACCCGCACAATACCAAGCGCACTTGGCCCGTCTGTGATCGTTCCGCCCAGGTCGGTCAAAACCGCTATCACATCCGCCATGGTTGCAGTGCCCCGAAACTTTACCTGCAACTCGAATTTGTCCGATGTCTCGCTCGCGGTATGAAAAACCTCGGATCCGGTGTCAGGTCCCAGGCGAGGGACGGCGACGACCTGCCACACCGCAACCGCAATGCAAGCCACTGCCGCGTATTGCGCCAGCTGCACCCAAGGGCGCCGGTTGTCATTGGCCGCCTTATCGGGTTGATCGATAGCATCTGATATCCGCTCCCAAAGCTCTTCCGGTTCCGGCAGTTTGGGTGCGTTTGCAAGTTCACCACGAACAGATTGCATCAGGGTGACTTCACCTCTTAGACCCGTGTCCGCTGCCATATCGCGTTCAAACTGATCCCGCTCCCGAGATGCAAGCCTGCCCTGCAGATACGCCAGAATTTTGTCGTCGCGGTCCATTCACCCGTGCCTATGTTTTTGCAGTATTCGATACTTTGTCGCATGAACTCGGCAGAAAGTTCAAAATAATTTGCAAGGATGCGCTATGTGTTAGCCCATAATTTTGAACCACTCTGATCGGACCGGCGACAAAGCACTGACTGGGACGCGTTTGGCGGTCCCGCTTTTCAGATTGGAAGACCGCATGCCCATCATCCAAGTTATTGCCCGCGCCATCGCCGCCACAAGCCTATGCTCTGCAATGCTGTTTGGGTGCGCCCCCTCCGACGATGGGCCCGGCGCTGTTTCCACGCCATCAAACGTCCTTGACCCGCAACAGGTGTTTGCGCTGGTTTCCGATGACACGAGCGAGAGTGACATCAGAACTGCCGCAGCCTCCGAAGGTTACCGAGTGTTGGACAGAACCCACCTCGCAGGCCTTGGCCTCACGATGTTGAGCATTGAAATGACACCGGGTGTGTCCGGCAAAGAAGCGATCAACCGCCTTGAAAGTGCTGTTCCGGCCTCGGTTGTGGGTGTGAACCACATCTACCGTCCGCAACAGCAATCCGGCACAACAGGCACGCTTGATTACGCTGGCGAAATGATGAAGTGGCCGCAGAACGGCTGTCGCGCGCAAACACCTGTTGGGATTATCGACACCAGAATAGACACTCAGGCCCCAGCTCTGGGCTCTGCCAAAATCGTGACACGCCAGTTTTTCGATGGACCGGCCACTGCTGCAGATCATGGCACCAATGTTGCAACGGTTCTGGCTGGTACAGGTCGCTTGACGGACGTCACGCTTTACGGGGCGGATGTCTTTGGCCGTGAAGAGGGCGTGGGCCTCGCAGCGGGGGCCGACGCGCTGATCAAGGCCCTGGACTGGATGGCCGACGAAAATGTGCGCTTTGTCAATCTGGCGCTTGCAGGCCCTTATAACAAGCTGCTCGACCTAGCCGTAGATCGGGCCGCTAAACGAGGAATGATCCTGGTGGCAGCTGTTGGCAACGATGGGCCACGCGCCGATCCGCTCTATCCGGCCGGTTTTGAAAGTGTCATCGCGGTGACTGCCGTCGACGTGAATGGTGGCATCTATCGCAAAGCAGTGCGCGGACCCCATGTCGATGTCGCGGCTCCGGGCGTCGACATACTGTTGGATACCGGTTCCGCAACGCGCCTCGTATCCGGCACGTCCATCGCAACCCCGTTTGTGACGGCCCGTTTGGTCGGCGATCAAAGTCTAAAAAACGTAAGATCTGTCGATGGAGTGCGCGAACACCTAGCGGCAACCAGCACGGAACTGGGGGCTCCGGGGCGGGACTCATTGTTCGGGTACGGGCTGGTCATTGCCGAAGGAATTTGCGGGAACTGACAGTGGCATATGCGACCGGCCGCCAAATCGTCTCTGATTTTCGTTTTAGGCTTTATGGCACATTGAAGCTAGTGGCCTTTGGCCAGCTCGCGTCGGGGGCATCTTTCTCACGAAAATGTCGCACCTCAGTTTTGAATCCATGTCGGATTGGCTTATTAGTGAGACTGCGAGTTTAGCGCGTTTTTCCTGGCATATTCAAAAGCCTAACTTCAAAACGGGGCTGTCCATGGCAGCTTCGCGGGACGAAGTGAGCTTTCGGTGCACTGGCGCATATGATCGTTCTGGTAAACCGTTCAACAAACGGTATTTTTTGGGAGGGAGTGTTAATGCTCGATATAAAGTTCCATCGGCGTACAGACCGCCGACCTGTGTAGATTTCCGATGCATTGATCACGATCCTCTCTGCGGGGAGCCGGTCCCAGTATCGAGGTAGTCTTTTAGGCTCCCAAGAGGCGTTGTTGAAGCACTCGGTGGCAGGTGGATTCACGGCGTGAATTCGGTAGGTTAGGACGCAGGGCATGAGCAAGCCCGAACTCGCCCGCTACCGCAGGACGAACTGGAAGTCCGACAACAAAGCGCTGAAGCGGCGTGGAACTCTGTTGATCTGGCTCGACGAGGACATGGTATGACATGCCCCCAAGGTTGGGCGCCCGGGTCGGCCACCGGTATTCTCCGATGGCGCCATCCAATTTTGCCTTTCGATCAAGGTGCTTTTCAAACTGCCGCTTAAGCAAGCCGCGGGGATGGATACCAGCCTCCTGCGCCTGGCTGGATTGGCCGGTTCCCGACTGCTCGACCCTTTGCCGTCGGCAGAAGATCCTGTCCGTTCAGATCCCGTATCGCCGCGCCAATGGTCCGCTTAAGCTGCTCGTGCTCTCTCGGGACATCACTGCGTTATGCTCTGCAGGGTGACAGACAGCGCTGGCATCAAGTTCCTCGGCGATGGCGCGTGGCAAGCCCGCAAGCATGGCGTTCAGGGGCGCCGCCAATCGCTGCCCGGCAGGCGAGTGTATGCATTCGCCGAGAGGGGCGCAAAGTCCATCTGGCCATGGATACTGCTCCCTCTGACATACACGCTGCTACCACACCGCCATCATCGGGCGTGACGCTGTCCCGATCATTCCGGTCCGCAAGAACGGTCGGCCGTGGAAGGAAGATTGCCCAGCTGCTCGGGTTCGTAACGAAACCTTGCGCGCCACCCCGCACCACGTCCGGGCCTTCTGGACGCGCTGGACAGGATACCACGTTCGGAGTCGGGTCGAGGCGAAATGCGTTGCCTCAAGGCATTGGGCGAGCGCATCGCAGTTAGAGACCCCGACCGCCAAGCCGCCGAAATCCACATCCGCAGCGCACTCATGAACCGCTTCAACGCACTCGGCACCGCCGAAATCGTCCGTGTGGCATGACATCAATGGCGAAAGAGGAAGTCACGCTCCAGGCGGGAGTTCTGCAACAATGCCCTAATGAAGGAAAATCGATGCGCGATGACGTTGTATGGGACCAGAAACGGACAGACCTAGACGCGCTTCCTTGCCTCGCTCCCAAGATCATCGGGATGATTGGTGGAAAGTGGAAACTGTTTTTTCTTCAAGTTCTGATATTTCAAGGGACCAAGAGGTTTGGAGAGCTGCGAAAAAGCAATGATGGCAATACGCAGACGATGCTGACCAATCAGCTTCGCGCATTGGTGGCTGATGGACTGATGACAAGAAAGTTCTATGCTGAAGTGCCGCCCAAGGTAGAGTATTCGGCGAGCGCCAACGGTCTAGCATTGGAACCTGTTTTCACATCAATGCATGTGTGGTGGGAAAATCGAGTGAATGAGAATTGATTATCCAATAAAGTGTCTAAGGAAACGCAGACGTTGTTTGTTGGACACCGAAGCAAATTTCGTCCCTTCAAAGGCCGTACAATAAACCCTCGTTATTGGTATCTGCGCTGACCGGCGTGTCCTACGCTCCGAAAACCCCGTTCCAAACCAAACACTTGTTGATAACTTCTGCCTCGCTAGTGTTAGCCGCCATTCATGCGTAGCGCAGCATCCGTCACTTTGGGCTGATTTTGTTGAAAAACTCATGCTTGATTGAGGGCGGAACTGCTGATTCAATTCTCTTATTGAGCGGGGGAATAGGCGATGATGGGACCGAGGCAGGAGGCGCAGGCTGCGCTGTTTTACGAGTTCTCGCTGGAAGATCACGTTCCGCTGAACCATCTGCTACGGTCCATTGATAGGTTTGTCGATCTTACCACGATCAGAGCACATCTGGCGGATTTCTACAGCCATACGGGTCGCCCCTCCATTGACCCAGAACTTCTGATCCGCATGCTTTTGATCGGATATTGCTTTGGCATTCGATCTGAGCGGCGGCTTTGCGAGGAGGTGCATCTGAACCTAGCCTATCGGTGGTTCTGCCGCCTCAATCTGACGGATCGCATCCCGGATCACTCGAGCTTTTCCAAGAACCGCCATGGTCGCTTCCGCGAAAGTGATCTGCTGCGCCATGTGTTTGAGACGACGGTTGCGTGTTGCATGAAGGAAGGCTTGGTCGGTGGCCAAGGCTTTGCGGTCGATGCCAGCCTGATCAGCGCCGATGTTCAGAAGCAGAACTCGAGCAATCCCGAGGATTGGGCCGCTCGCGAGATTGATCCCGCTGATGCACCGCGTGCCGTCCGCGAGTATCTCGATACGCTTAATGATGAAGCTTTTGGCGCAGCGACAACGGCAAAGCCCAAGTTCACCGCCCATGCTGACCCAGCCAGCCAGTGGACAGCGGCGCGCAAAGGCCCTGCTTTCTTTGCCTATTCCGACAACTATCTGATCGACACGGACCACGGCATCATCATGGATGTTGATGCCAGCCGGTCGAACAAGACCGCTGAGGTCGGCGCGATGCGCAAGATGCTCGACCGGACCGAAAAGCGTTTTGGCGTGAAGCCTGATTGGATCGCTGCGAACACCGCCTATGGGTCTTCCGACACTCTGGTCTGGCTGGCATTAAAGCGCCAAATCCTCCCCTTTATCCCGGTCTTCGACAAGGGTGAACGGACCGACGG
Source organism: Sedimentitalea sp. (assembly GCF_039973035.1). NCBI lineage: Bacteria > Pseudomonadati > Pseudomonadota > Alphaproteobacteria > Rhodobacterales > Paracoccaceae > Sedimentitalea > Sedimentitalea sp. The sequence continues at coordinate 1,453 of NZ_JBDWLR010000022.1, read as the reverse complement.
AACCTTCTCGCGCTCCGACTTCACATGGGATGATGAGAACGACCGGTACATCTGCCCGGGCGGCAAGGAGATGCGGCATACATGGCGGACCTATTCTGACCCAAAACGGAATGCGCCAGTTTGGAAATCGAGAAACTATCGGGCTCTGAAATCAGACTGCACAGGATGCGAGCTGAAGGCAAAGTGCTGCCCCAACGCTGAAACGCGTTCGGTCCATCGCGACAAATATGAGATTGTCAGAGACTTTGCCCGCCAATGCACAGCATCAGAGTTCAATCCAAAGGCTCAGGCGCGACGAAAAAAGGTCGAGATGCTCTTCGCTCATCTCAAACGCATCCTCGGCCTGGGGCGGCTCCGATTACGGGGCCCTTGCGGCGTTCAAGACGAGTTCACCCTCGCAGCCATCGCCCAAAACCTCCGGAAACTGGCGAAGCTCAAGCCAATGGTGTCCGCCAAAAGTTGAAGCGGCGGCTATCCCTAAGACATCTGAACGAAATCAAACCGATACCTCAAAAAAATCTGCCGAAATCAACGACTTTTTCAACAAAATCGGCTCTGATCTGCCGCTCGCCGCACTCGGTTTGAAGGTCCGCTGTCGGGAACCGGCCCGAACTTTGAAAAGCCCACTATTTGCGCATCGCGACCATTGGTGTTTGCTGCGACGGACGCGTCAGGCGCGGCACCCAATAGATAGCAGCGTGTACGACAGCTTTACGATGATCCCGGATGCTGATTGAGCACCTGCGGCGAATTCACACTATCCGCCCCTTCAGGTCGAAGCACCGCATCATGCCGCGCAAAGAACGAATACCTTGAAAGGGCTGTCAGCGGACAACCAGTGCTGCACCGAAAACGGTCAAGCTGGGGCTCAGGGCTAAAATCGGATGCCGCACTGTCAGAAGGCGGCTTTGAGCCCGCCGCGGACGTGCCAAATATCTTTTTCTAGGAGATTATCTCTGCTCTGCCTTATTGTTGAGTTTAACCTCGATGCAAAATCTTCGAGTGATTTGACTTAGGGGAAAGGATATGCGGCTAGTCTTAATGACTCTTATACTTTCATGCGACAGCATTTCTGGCGAATGCTGAGCCATCCGTTGAAAGAGGTGAATATTTGGTGCGGGGACCGGCGGGTTGCGGAAATTGCCATACGCCCCAAACTGCTGAAGGCCCCGACATGTCCAACGAGTTAGCTGGGTTCATGGTCGAAGAGAACCCCGCGTTCGAAGCGTGGGCGGTGAACATTACGCCCGGAGGACGTGTCGCCAACTGGACGGATGGGGAATTGGCAAAAGCTATCCGAGTAGGTATTCGGCCAGATGGCTCCGTCATCGGGCCGCCAATGCCAATGAGCCTTTACAGAGGTTTGTCCGACGATGACGTTTACTCCATCGTTGCATTCCTCCGAACGGTTCCAGCAAGCGAGAATGAAACGCCATTCTCCACATATAATATT
>NZ_JBDWLR010000021.1:0-16942 GCF_039973035.1 Sedimentitalea sp. | reverse complement strand
AGATACTCCAACCGAGGGCGGCGGGGTCCATACCATTGCTCCTGCATAGCAAGACATTTTTCGAGCTGATATGAGCGTTTGTCAGATGCAGTCGTGTGTCCGGCCTGTTTGCGCAGCGCACGCGGCTGCTGGCCCTGATGGTTTCCGCTGACCAAGTCCCAAACCGGTTCGCGGACAACGATGTGTCCCTGACATTCGACGGGGTGTCTGGTTGGCGAGCTGACATTGCTCCATCATCTCAATGGTCTTGCGTCTCTGGTGTTGCCTTGTTTGCGGTTATGCGGTGTGAGGTCGATACCTTTCGTTGCGGGTCAGAACTGCCCAGATGATGCGGGCTGTCTTGTTGGCCATTGCGACGGTGGCCACGCGCGGAGGTTTGCGCTCTCGCAGGGACATTGCCCAAGGATCAACGCGGTCGGGATTGACCTTCATCTGGTTCAATCGGGCGGTCATGCCAGTAACCAAAAGACGCCTGAGGTATCTATCTCCCATCTTGGAGATGCGCCCGAGACGTTCTTTGCCGCCACTGGATCGATTGATCGGTGTCAGGCCCAACCAGGCGGCAAACTCGCGCCCACTGCGGAACTGATGCCCGTCGCCCGCTGTCGCGACAATGGCCGATGCGGTCACCGGGCCGACCCCGGGAATGGTCCTTAGCAACATAACTTTTGGGTCTCTCCGACCTTCAAGCAGAATGCGTTTGTCGTACCAGAGAATGCGCAAGTGCAGAGCGACCATCTGGTTGCACAGGTTTGTCAAAACATCGACGGCGACTTCAGGAATGCTCGGGCGATCTCCATCCAGCACTGCCTTTGCAAACTTCACGGCGCTTCCAATCCCTTGGGCAATCACGATACCAAACTCCCCCAACAGGCCGCGCAGCATGTTGCTGAGCTGGGTCCTTTGCCGCACGACCAGATCGCGCGCACGGTGGAGGAAGAGGACGCCCTGCTGCTCCTCAGTCTTGATTGCGACAAAGCGCATCGTGGGACGCGTTACAGCCTCGCAGATCGCCTCTGCATCAATGGCGTCAGACTTTCCACGTTTGACGTAGGCCTTCACATACATCGCAGGCATCAGCCGGACTTCGTGGCCCAGCTTCTGGAATTCCCGCGCCCAGTGGTGGCTCGATCCACAAGCTTCCATGCCGATGAGACAGGGCTCAAGGTTCTCGAAAAACTGCAAGAGCTGCGCCCGCCTGAGTGACTTGTTGAACGCAACGGTTCCGTCCGCTGTGATCCCGTGCACCTGAAAGATGTTCTTGGCCAGATCTAGGCCGACTGTTGTAATCTGCATTGGGTGGCTCCTTTCCTAGCAGTGGTAGACAACTGCATTATGGCGCATTGCGACGCCGGGGGAGCAGGAGCCATCCACCCCATCCGGTCTGGAAAAATTTTATGCATTGCAGAATTATTGCGCTGCGATCACGAAGAGTTTCTGCGGAGGAAAAAGGCCCGCGCGAAAGGCGGCTTCGTCCGCGTCTCAAGTGTCTGTCCCGAGTGCAGCGAAAGTGCGGTCTCGGTTCGGGCGAAATCGACACCCGCGAATGACCGATTGGCGACTTGCGCCGCACTGCAACAACAAGCGTCCCGCAGATGCGAAGCGATGCTGCGTCAGCAATAGCCGCGCGAGCAAAAGGCTGGAAAGTCCGCAGACCGTAAGTTCGCTGATCACTATGATTCGCGGTCGCCGCGAATGGCAGCAATGACGGGCCGCACCGCAGCATCAGACACCGCCGATGGAGGTCCGCTCAGGGCCGTGAACGCTGGTAGCTCTCGCGAAGTCAATCCGTGAAGCTGCGATAACTCCGACGACGGCTATGAGCCCATACTTCCAACTTCTATTAGGTGCAGCGAATGTCTGCTTCAGTTCCTACGCCTCGCCAGCTCTCGGTAGAGCGCTGGTGGCGAAACGCCGATCCTCTCTGCCACCATGATCCATTCACCCTTGGGCGGTTCGCCATGAAGGTCCAGCCAAGCATCAAGCCGATCCGCCACACGCCTCAGACGCAGGATTTCAATACATGTCCGCTGCGCCTGCACTTCCTTTGCATGAGTTTCAATTAAGCTCAGGGCAGCATCCGGCATTCTGCGGATAGCGCTCAAAAACTGAACACGAGGCATGCTGGCAACTTCGGCATCAAAGCGCACAACTGCATCACAATGATAGGTTTCCGCAAACAAGGACGCCTCGGCCAAAGCCATACCTGCCGTGGCAACGTGCAGTATCAGCGGCACACCATCCGTCAGCGGGCGCTCCAATGCGACCGCGCCGGATCGCACTAGATACATAGACTCCACTTGCTCCGCTTGACGGAACACCGCTGCGTTCTTCGCTATCCTACGGACAGGTGCGCCATCGAAAATGTCTATCCAAGTCGACATGATAGAGATCATATGGCGTTTGATACTTGTCTGATAGTCTTTTGATGACACTTTGAGAGGCCAAAACATTCAAGCAAAGATTATCCTGACTGTAATTGCATTAACGGGCGGCACGGCGCTCGCGTTCGCGCAAACCAACCATGCCGGACACGGTGATGATATGGATCATTCAGCACACGGCCAAGATCAGATAGCGACTGCCGATGTATTGTCAGAACCCGGTCAAGGCGCTTTCGCAGCTTTGTCCGAAGTCGTACGCGTCTTGGAAGCTAATCCCGGTACGGATTGGGCAAAGGTTGATCTGACTGGCTTGCGAGCGCATCTGGTCGATATGGACCAGTTGATCTCTGATGCGGTAGTCTCGGAAACTGACCTTCCGGACGGGATCACTGCTGTGGCCACTGGCAATGCGGAGACAATCGCGACGCTTCGGCGCATGGTGCCTGCCCATGCCGCGCAGCTTACTAAAAATGACCGTTGGATTGTGGACGTCGCCCAAACCGGTGACGGGGTGGAGCTGCGGGTTACGAGCGATGATCCTAGTGTGGTTGCCCGAATCAAGGGCCTTGGATTCTTTGGTCTGATGGCGAGCCAAGATCATCATCGCGAGCATCACTTGATGATGGCGCTCGGGGAAGATACCCACGCGCATTGATATGCTGCGACAGCAGGTAACAGGCGTGCGACTTGCAAAACCACACATACCCCATATAGGTATGTTTCATGTCTGTGGCTCGCTTCATCATGGTCGTCATCTTGACGCTATCCGCATCGCTCTCCGGAGCGATGGACGCGGGACATATGCCGTTTACCGATCATGACCACGCTGCCGCCGAAATGATGGCGGATGAACAACCGGCGTGTTGTCAGGACAGCAGTGAACGCACTCAGACCTGTCATGCCGTGCCAGCTCTGCTTCCGGCATCGGAACCGACCAGCACTCCGCCAAATGCGGGTGAAGATGTAGTCTGCGCGTCTGGCATACAGCTGACCGGCATTCAGCCATCCGGTCTTCTCGATCCCCCCCGCTCGGTGTGATGCCTGCTGTGCCTCTCCGTGGTGCAGCACAGATTAGTAATCACACCAAAACGGGCTTTGCCCGCTGCCCTTTTATACGGGCACGCATCTTTCGAGAGGAAACACTCATGAAATCGATCAAGACACTTCTAGCCTTCACACCTGCCACTGCACTCGCCCTTGGATTGGCATCCTTTGGATGGGCGGGCATGGCCCATGCCGACAGCCATTCACATATGGCTGACTACGGCACCATGCACGTTACCAAAAGTCCTACATGCGGATGCTGCGGCGCTTGGGTGGCACTGGCCCGAGAGGAAGGCTATGACATTGAAGTTACCGACACTGCGGACGTCACAAGCGTGAAATTGGACGCGGACATTCCCGGCAACATGTGGGCCTGTCATACCGCCATGATTGACGGCTACGTAGTCGAAGGCCATGTGCCGCTTGATGCACTTGCAAAACTGCTGGAGGAGCGCCCGAACGTCACAGGCATCGCTGTTCCGGGAATGCCCGGCGGCTCGCCCGGCATGGGAAATGATCCAACAGCACGTTATGACGTGATTGTATTTGGCGGCGATGCGAGTGAAGGCGAAGTCTTCTATCAGGCCGGTTTGTGAAACGGCTTGTATTCGTAGCTGGTGGCGGAGCGGCTCTGATAGGGGCCGCTCTCTATGCCTACACCTCGGACTCGGCTGAAACTGATCGGGTTGTTCTGCAAAATACCGATCCGGTAATCATCGCGCTCGGGGCAAGTGTCTATCAGGCGAATTGTGCCTCGTGCCACGGGGCCAATCTGGAAGGCCAAGCCAATTGGCGCTCGCCTGATAAGGATGGACGTCTCCCCGCACCGCCCCATGATGAAACCGGACACACATGGCACCATGACGGGAACACTTTGTTTCGGCTCACCAAATACGGGACGGGTGCCCTCATCGGCGACCCCAACTACGCGTCAAACATGCCGATCTATGAAGGCGTTCTGAGCGATGAAGAAATTATCGCCGTTCTCAGCTACATCAAATCGACCTGGCCGGACGACGTCCGCGCCCGTCATGACGAAATGGAAAACAGACAATGAAACAAAGCATTTTTGCAGTCCTTGCGCTGATCGCAACCGCGACCGGTGCCTGGGCGCACTCCAAAGCCGAAGAAACAACTCCGGCAAATGAGGCAACAGTGGTATCGATTGAAGCCATCGAAATGCGCTTTGATGATCCAATGCGCGTGACCGCGATTACGCTGACCGGACCGGACGGTGAAGTGGATATTGAGCGTGAAACCGGCATGGACGCCGTGACGGAGTTCCGTGCGCTGCCACCTGTTGATCTGCCCGACGGGGCCTATACGGTTGATTGGCGTGGTCTTTCTGCAGACGGCCATCCCATGCAGGGCACCTTCGGCTTCAACGTAGCCGACTGATCAGCGTGGAAGGTCTGGCACCAATTGACGGATGGGCTATCGCGGCCATCGTGGCGAAAACGGCAGGCTATGGCGCGGCGCTTCTTGCAATGGGTGGGCCACTGTTTGTCTTGGCATTTCCAAATGCATCCGATGATGTGCGGCAACTGGCCCGGAAAATCGCCGTTATCGCGGCGTTGATCGGGCTGGCAGTGCTGGCGTTGCGGTTTGGCATCCGTACGTCCCGAATATCAGGGATGGGCATGTTGGGGGCTATTGATCCGATGATGCTTGGCTTTGTCTGGGACAGCCCACTTGGCGCGGCAGCGATCTGGCGCAGCACGGGTGAGCTGCTCGTCGTTGCGCTGTTGATCAATGGTGGCTTCGGCCTCGGTGTAGGGTTAATTGGTGCATTTCTGATTGCGATATCCTACACATTCGTCGGCCATTCCCTTGGTGATCCTCGTTGGCTTCTCACGTCGTTATTGACGCTGCACCTGCTGACGGCGGCGTTCTGGGTTGGCGCACTGGCCCCTCTTCGTCGCGCGGTCGGCCAGCCAGACGGGGCATCGCTGCTTCATCGTTTCGGAACCATCGCCAGCGTGACGGTCGCGCTGCTCATCGTCGTTGGTTTAATCTTTGCATGGCTCATGACGGGATCGCTCTCTGCTCTGCTTTCAACAGCTTACGGCTGGACGCTTCTCGCCAAGCTCAGCGTGATGACAGGGTTGATGGCCCTTGCCGCCGTCAATAAATGGCGGCTCGTTCCGGCGCTTGCCTCTGGCGATCACACTCCCGCGTCCCACCTGCGCCGCTCAATCCAGATTGAGGCCGTGACCGTTTTGCTGATCCTGATCGCGACGGCAACGCTCACTTCAATCACCACGCCTCCGGTCAACCTGTGAAAAGGAAACTCTCATGACCTCCTTATCCCGACGATCAATTCTGAGAGGGGCTGCTGCACTTGGCGGCGCAACCTTGTTGTCCAGACCCACTTTTGCCGATGAGCGCTTGCCAGTTCTGCGGGCGGCACCTACATCTGCGCAACTTGCCCCCGCCGGATATCCTTCAACGCCTGTGTGGGCCTACGCGACCGAGGCGACAGGCACGGTTCCGGGCCCAGAAATTCGTTTAGGAGCCGGGGAGCGGGTCAGATTCCAACTGGTCAACGGCCTGCCGCAAGCAACCGCCGTGCATTGGCATGGCATCCGTATCGAAAATGCGATGGATGGCGCGGCACCGCTGACACAGGCCCCAGTGCCGCCCGGCGATACCTTCGACTATGACTTTGTAGCGCCCGACCCTGGTACATATTGGTATCATTCTCACAACCGCAGCACGGAACAAGTTGCCCGTGGTCTTGCGGGGCCATTGATCGTGGAAGATCGCGAACCGTGGCTTGGTGAACCCGGTGCAGCAACCCGCGAGCTGGTCCTTATTCTTGATGATTGGCTGCTGGATAGTGACGCAAGAATTATTGAAGACAGATGGGACGATCTTCACGCGGCATCGCATGGTGGGCGCATGGGAAACACGGTCACGGTAAACGGTGCTGCCAATCCTGAGCTGGATATCCAGCCCGGCGAGCGCGTGCGGCTGCGGATCATCAATACAGCCACTGACCGAATAATGCCTTTGTCATTGCCGCACCTATCGCCTCAGCTGATCGCGCTGGACGGCCACCCTATCACGCCACGGGAGGTCGAAACGCTGATCCTCGGACCCGCTCAAAGGGCAGATGTGGTGATCGACGGTCGTGTGGATGGTGACACGCGCGCCGGTTTGCTGCTGGATCCTGGAAATGGAGATTGGCTGGAGATTGCCAGCTTTGTCCATTCGGGTGACTCTTTGCCTTTGCGCGGCGCTGATGTGCGTCCTTTGCCTGCATGGGGCACACTGCCCGTGCCAGACCTGTCATATCCGCAAACCGAAATGCTGCTGATGGAAGGCGGTGCCATGCGCGGGATGCGCGAAGCCCGCTTTGATGGAAAAACCATGGGGTTTCGCGAGCTTGCTGCGAACGGCATGGTTTGGGCGTTCAACGGAGCGGCGAGCCAAATGGATGAGCCAATGTTTCGGGCGGCTTTAGGTCGAATGGTTCGGTTGGAAATGACGAACCGCTCGATGTTTCCGCACGCAATCCACCTGCATGGTCATCACTTTACCGTCCTGTCCAGAAGTGGCGCTGCAAACATGGAAGGCGACGTGCGGGACACCGTGTTGGTCGGCGCGGACGAAACCGTCGATATTGTATTTGTGGCCGATAATCCCGGCCAATGGATGATCCATTGCCATATGTTGTCACACCAGAAGGCAGGCATGATGGCTTGGTTTGAGGTGGCATAACCGGAGCGTTGGGATGGGAAGGTTTTTGACCGATCAGGTTATTTCGACGCCTTTTGCAAAAGGCCGATCAGCTCGTCAAACTTCGCGCGCTGTTCTTCGGGGTCGCCGCTTTGAATGGCGGTCTCGACGCAGTGGACGGCATGGTTTTCCAAGATCAGTTTTTCGACCCCTAAGATTGCCGACCGTATTGCCGCTGTCTGCGCTAGAATATCCATGCAGTAGCGGTCTGCCTCAACCATGCCCGCCACGCCACGCACTTGCCCTTCAAGCCGCGAAAGCCGGTCCAGCGTCTTGTCTTTGTTCGCCTTCATTCGGGCAATCCTCACAAATTTCGGAACCATCCGGACGGAGCCTCGTTAATACCCCATACGGGTATTTAGAAAGGACGTGTGATGGCACGCAATGAAGTTCGTAGCATGGGCTCTCGATCTATGCACCGCAAGGATCATACTGGAAAATCCGGGGGCTATGGCAGGTTTTTTGCCATGATCGGCACCTCGACGGTTGTGATGTACGGTCTGATGTATCTCAACACCTATGCGCTCGATCACGTCTTCTTCTCGCAAACGCGGATGTGGATGGCGCTTTATATGGGAGGGATGATGGCGATCATCATGCTAGCCTTCATGCTGGGCATGTATTCCAATCGCAAGGCCAACATCGCGATTTTTGCCGGGGCCGCCATTGCCTTTGTGGCGGGCGTCTATCTGGTGCGCTCGCAAGATACCGTGGGTGATGTTGCGTGGATGAAGGCGATGATCCCGCACCATTCAATCGCGATTTTGGTGAGCGAACGCGCCACCTTTTCTGATCCACGGGTTCAAGAACTGGCAACCGCGATCATCGAAGCACAGCGTGACGAGATCACGGAAATGAAACGCTACATCGCAGATATTGACGCAAACGGGGATGCGCCCGCTGGAACCTCGCGAACAGAACCCTGAGACGAAGAAATACTATCATGCCCGTTAACACACGCGACGTTGCCGATGTAACGACAGACCCCGCGACTGCCGCGACTGGAAAGACAGCCGTTCTGTACCGCATGGCCCTGCCCGACCATCTGTGCCCGTCAGGACAAAAAGCGCGCTGGCTGTTGCAGAGCAAAGGATTTGACGTCGACGACCGCCTGTTCCGGTCAAGATCAGAGGTTGACGCGTTCAAAAAAGCGCAGGGCGTGCCCACCACGCCGCAGGTCTGGATTGAGGGTGAGCGTGTCGGCGGCTATGACGCTCTGCGCCAAAAGCTCACCGATTATGATCCAGATGCGACGACCTACAAACCGGTGCTCTACCTGTTCGCCGTGGCCGCCGCGACGGCGCTGGCGCTGTCCATCGGCGTTTTCGGCACGATCACATGGCAAACGCTCGGCTGGTTCATCTCTGTCTCGATGATTCTGTTGGGGATGCAAAAGCTGCGCGACATCGAGAGCTTCACCACGATGTTCCTCAACTACGATCTGCTGGCACACAAATGGGTGCCCTATGCCTACGTCTACCCTTGGGTCGAAACCGGTGCGGGCGTTTTGATGACAGGCATGATGCTGACATGGCTGGCTGCCCCTGCGGCGCTTTTCATCGCCACGATCGGCGCGGTCAGCGTTTTCAAAGCCGTCTACATCGACAAGCGAGAGCTGAAATGCGCCTGCGTGGGCGGCAATTCAAACGTGCCCCTCGGCTTCGTTAGCCTGTCCGAAAACCTGATGATGATGGGGATGGCGATTGTGATGCTGATTTCGGCAATCAACGGTTAACCTGACCAAGAGGAGACAAAAACAATGAAACTCTCACGCACAAGCCCGTCACGCGGCCCGAGATCTCCGCAAGTTACCGGATTTTATGACGATGATACCGGAAGCATCCAGTATCTGGTGGCAGACCCCGAGACCCGTGAGGCGGCCCTGATCGACACCGTGCTGAGCTTTGATCCCAAAAGTGCTGCGACCAACAGCGACAGTGTGGAGGACATTCTGGACTTTGCGAAAGCCGAGGGGCTGGACATCACATGGATCCTCGACACGCACCCGCATGCCGATCACCTTATGGCGTCATCATTTTTGAAAAAACGTCTGGGCAAGCCTAATGCCATTGGTTCCAAAGTTCTGGAAATCGCAGAGCTTTGGCGCGACTTCTACAACATGCCCGACGCGTTCGATCCCGCCAACGATTTCGACCATCTCTTTGAGGATGGCGACAGTTTTCAGATTGGGTCGCTTCCCGTTAAGGTCATGCTGTCGCCTGGTCACACACTGGGATCGATCACTTATGTCGTTGGTGACGATACGGCCTTCGTCCACGACACCTTCATGCAGCCGGATGCGGGAACCGCACGCGCCGATTTTCCCGGCGGCACGGCGGCCGATCTATATGGCTCGCTGCAGGATATTCTGGCGCTGCCAGACGACACCCGACTGTTTGTCGGACACGACTACGGCAGCGAATATCGCAAGACACCCACATGGGAATCCTCCGTCGCCGAACAGCGCCGTCATAACATTCACGTCGGCGGCGGAACGGGCAAAGACGCGTATATTGGCCTGCGAGAGGCCCGCGACAAAACCCTGTCATTGCCAGATCGCATGTTGCACGTCTTGCAGATGAACCTACGGGCAGGCGCGCTTCCGCCCAGCGAGGGCGACGACCACCGCTACTTGAAAATTCCGCTAAACCGCTTCTAAGGAGACCACCACGAGGACCGAAACAACCGACCACGGCACGCTTGATACCTGGACACCACAAGAGGTCAAAGAGGCGCTTGATCGCAATGAAATCGTTCTGATCGATGTGCGAACCCCACAGGAATATGGGTTTGAGCGGATTGAGGGCGCACTCCTCGGACCTATGCAGGCCTTTGATCCGGATCACATGCCGGGCCAATCAGACAAGTGCATTGTCTTTCATTGCGGTTCCGGTGTCCGGTCAGAAAAGGTTGCTCGGCTGTGCCTGGAACATGGATTCGAAAGGGTCGCCCACCTTGAAGGTGGCTTTGGCGCCTGGAAGGACTCAGGTATGGCCTATACCGGAACCGATGTCGGCTCGGGCGCCCCCAAAAGCATGCAAAAAACTGCCACCAGCTAACTTTTCGTTCGAATAAGGCAGGGGAGCGTGATGTTATGCCTCAGTTCCTGATAGTTGGTCACGATATGCGTGAGAGAGTTGGCTCGGCCAATGCCTTGCCGCGGTAACAGGAAAGCAGCCGTTGGCGTAGTTACAGCGAAAGTCCGGTCAGTCCCGCAGACTGTGAATCCGAACGTCACCGGTTTTCGCGGATGCAGCGATTGTCCGAACTCACGGGCCGCATCGCAGCATCAAAGACCCTCGGTAGATGACCGCAAAGGGCCGGAACCGAATGTCGGCAAAGGTGAAGGCTTTCGCAACAGGAGACGTGGAATGCACTGCTAGACAACGTTTATGCCCGCGAACCCGGGTGCCTGGCGTGCCGGGGACTGGGGACCGAACCCTTCGTAGCGAATTATAGGTGACACATAGGCGACTGTATCTGCCGCAGAGCTTGGTCTAAACACCACAACAAACTCCCCACTGCCATCGGGATTGGTCACCGAGGTAACGACACCTTCTCCATGGACAGAGACATCTGCGGCCTGCATTTGGACTCCGCGGTTCAAAGGTTGACCGGCGATGAGCGCTTGGAAACGCAGGGTTACGTCCTTCCCGCTATTTGCGGCCACGACAGATCCAATCAGTCGGTCGTCGCCTGTTTCATTATCGTAGGCCCCAATCAGTTTGACAGTGATTTCGCCCGGCACAATGGTCCAGCTTTGCGCAACGAGTGAGGTACGGCCAGAGGTTGCAGACAGATTTAGGTCCAGATCGAACCATCCAGCGAACTGGTGAATACCATCAAATCCCGTGGGCGGTACGCCATGATTGATCACAAAACTGAACTGGCCTTTGGCATCGGTGCTTGTCGATAAGTGTTCTTGCAAAGTCGGACGGGATGTCAGACTGACGCTGGCCCCAACTGCAGGGATTTTGGTGCCATCCGACAGGCTTTCCATCACGCGGCCCGCTATGAGTATCTCTTCGCCCCCCATGACCTTTTCGGGCGCACTAATATCTTCAATCGAGATTTCTGCTTTGAGTAAACCGCGAAGGTCAAAATCGTCCCCGTCTATCAGCTGTGGCAAACGATCTCTATGCAACTCAAGTTCCAGCAACCGATGGATCGCATCGTGTTCGCCGGTATTAAACCGATCCGCAGTTCGCAGGGCGGCGGCCTTCCATCCAAGGCTAAGCGCATCACCGAGCGTCGAATACACGGGGCTGTGGGGCTGCCCGGTTGCGTGCGCCAGTTCTATCAGTTCCATCGTTTTACCGAGCAGGAGATCATAGTCGGCATCTGACCGAGAGGCACGGGCCACGAGGGGCCGCAGCTCCGATGCGACGCGCGTTTCAAGCGACGAGCCTTCGGTCACAGCGGGTGGCGTTTGGACGCCTTGCGGAGGCATATACCCGGGCGGAACGCCCGTCGCACTCTTGATGATGTCTTCAGGCAAGGAAGTTTCGGCTCGACTGCCGCCTCCAGCCGCCTGCATAGGCGAATTCTGGGTTGGACCAACCGACGTGTTCGGAAGGGACCCAGTCGATGATGGGAGTTTTCGTGCCTCGTTGATCGCCCCCCCGATCCCGGTGGCAGAGCCTGCCAGACCGCCGCCTGATATTGCGCCAGTGTTACCTGCCAAACCTGCTCCAGCCCGGATCGCAGAGGGGTTGGAGCTTACGCCGCCTGTCGCGCCACTGAAACCGCCACCCGCCGGGCTGCCCAGAAGTCCGCCGGCGCCCCCTGTTGAGCCGAGCGCGCCCGCGACACCGGTGTTCAGCACATCGAGGCTCTTTTCCGCTATCATGCTGCCAAAGTCGCCCACCATCTTTGTGGCTTGCTCAACAATTTTGCCCGTTTGCTCCATGCCTTTTTGTAAATTTTCCGACGCCGCGTCACCCGTCGCGGTGGAAGCAGAGGCCGCTTGTTGCAGTGCTGTCTGGGCGACTTGCGCGGTCTCCAAGATACCGCTCATGTCCTTAAACAGCTGCTGTTGCAACGTGTTCAGCACCGCAAGCGTGCCTTGCGGGTCAGGTATCGCACGGGCGGCTGAATTCTGCACAAGCGGCGCATCAAGCCGTCCGGGTGCCAAATTGACCGCTTGCGCACGTGAGCCCGTCTGCACCGGCGCAATTTCTGGCGGAGTGAGCGGGATAGGCGAGTCCTGCCAATTCCAGAATCGCGTCAAATCGATTTTTTCGGCTGAATTTGCCCGACCTAGCACAGCTTCAGCAAAGACGCCGCCTGTGCCAACAGGAACCAACTCGTGCGTGCTCACATCCTTTGATTTGACGGTTTCTCGAAACTTGCGGCTTTGCAGTTTGAAGATGAGCCGGTCGCCGTTAATCGCAACGGGTTCCGGATCAACATGATCGCCGAGGACCGAGTTATCAAATGACAGGTTGTCAACCAGCGTCCGCGCCAGCCTTTTGTCTTTCAGGCGCAGGATCTGACGTGAATACCATTCGGTGTTCTCGGTCAGATGGTCTATCGCTTTCTTAAGAGAGATGACAGGGCTTACATTGAGAATCGGAAAGACGATCTTGCCTTTGTCAGTACGACCACGCCTTACAATATGGCTGCTGTCGACGGCTCCAAGAGCATGAAACGTGAACTGATCGGACGAGTCAGGGATATCAAAAAGGATCCCGAAACGCACCGAAATTGGGTCAGCCAGCATATCCAAAAGGTCCAAATCTTCGCGAGGCTTTGCGCTCGCCTCAAACTCAAGGCCGTCTAACTCAAGAAACGGGACATCCAATTCCCATTTGCTGATCTGTTCGCGCCCTCTGCTGCCGCGGATCTTTGCGAAAAGTTTGAAATCAAGCTTGCTGTCGATCTCATGTGTAAAGACGGTCCCGCCGTCCATCCATGTCCCGGAGATCATGCTTATGGTGACGTTACTGGGGACGCGCCAGTCGTTGTGAGGATTGGCCCCAACGAAGACGTCCAGAACATCACGTGCCCTTTGTATGGCCTCGTTGCCCAGAGCGCTGCGCTCCGCCTCTGGGAAAGTTTCGAAAGTCGGCGATTGGAGCCCGACCGTGCCATAAGCGGCCATCAGGTGAAATGCGAAATCTGACGATATTGCAGATTGCAATAGTTGCCCGCGATATTTACGGATCAATTCCTCAGTCCATTTACGGACCGGACCGACGGGCACGTATACGCAAGGCTCTTCCTTAAGCAGCCGCGTCTCTTGCCGATAGGTTTGGACAACCTCGAAATACTGTACCGTCATCGCGTGCATGTGGTTGTAATTTGCCACAACCCGGGTCGAGACGTTCTCGGATTCCGACTGGCTCACCTCTTGTACGATTGAGGCAGTGCGGGTGCGGGCGCTGCTGGCCTGTTGCTGAGTTTGATCTGCGACGGACTGCATCATCTCGCTTTCGACCTCACGCGTGCCATCCGTGCTGGTCACGGTGACGCTGTTCAGCACGAGATCGCTTGAGCTATTGAGGTCTGAGCCAAAATTTGCGGTGCCCATGAAACCCATTGCTCCGCCAGCCGCACCTGTCACCAGCGCGCCTGAACCCGCTCCGACAAGCCCGCCACCAATCGCACCCGCCGCCGCGCCCGGACCCGCGCCAACACCTCCCACAAACGCACCTATGACGCCTCCGCCCAAAGCGCCGATCCCTGCACCAGCGGCCGCACCGGGCACGACTCCGGCGGCTGCACCAGCCGTGAAACCTGCCGCTCCTGCGGTCAACGCCTCTCCGGAATTCAGAAGTCCGTATTGAGCATTCCCAGTGTTGTCGATGGTGGTGTTCGAGTTGATATTGGAGAACCCCTCGCTCGCTTCTCGTGCAACGGCACTGGTGATTTCGCTGATCGTACGCTGGCTTGAGGTCACGTTGGACAGAGCTTCGTTCTGGGAAACACTCTCAGATGTTGACGCTGATTGCTGCCGGTCCCAACTGGTGATGGCAATGCGCGTTGCTTCTCCGGGCGCCAGTGCCAGTGAATGCAGCAGATTACCCAGTGTCAAACCTACAGGGGTCCAAGATTGCTCGTATCTTAGGATGTATCCCAGCGTGACATCGCTGCGGGCCTGTTTCAGGGCGATGTCATCGAGCGACACAGCCCCCTGCAGCGATCCGGTGCCGCTTCGGGTGCTTACCTCCGAATAGACAGTATAGAACGCCTTTTCGCTGGCCTGATCGTTCATTGTCGGGATCAGTTCTGCCGGGATGCCCGAGGCTTCCGGGTCCTCCAACGCCGCGTTCAGACCTTCGTCAAAGCCACCAAGTTCACGTGCAGCCACATAGGGCGGCCAGAGTGCGAGCTCGCCAATGGTTTGAATGCCAAGTGTTGTGTTGATTGCTGTGGCAAGCCGCGCTGCGACCCGCGCGAGGGACTGGATGGGCATGCTGGCGATATCGCCCACGATTTCGACGGCGGGCTTAAGCAAATCGCGCGGGAACAGGTCCTCATCTCGCCAAACCAATTCGGCCGCACCCGGTAACAACAGGCGGCGCGCATCGGCAAAGACCTGTGAGACGGCAAGGTCGAACACCGTATTGATGCCAAGCGATGACAGCAACCGGCCCTGTTCGTCGGTAACGCCCGAAAGTGCGCTCACCTCCGTACGCATCGCATCACGTAGTTCAATGTCCTGAAATTCTGTTCCGAGATATTGGCTGACGGTCATGTAATGTCTCGCACTGTAAATTTCCCAAAAAAAGGTATTTCTTAAAACTCCGTGGCAAGGTGTTGATCGGAAAAATGATCCAGCCCGCTGGAAGTGCCTGCTAGATGTCTAGCATCGTGAAAACTTTGCCGCATACTACAGATGTAGTACGTCGCCGTTGACCCGCCGAAGAGTCTTATCCCGGCACACCGCGCAGGCCCGAAATGAACTCTGACCGGTGAGAGTATGGAAGCATGAAGCCAGCATCCGAGACCTCGAATAATGCGATCCTTTCAGGGAAATCAGCGCATAAACTATTGATATCACTAATCGCTACAGCCTGATCCTGCGCACCATGCAAGATGGTTATCGGAGCGCGGCAAAGCCGCAAGTCCGAGGTCCAGTCGCTGATGGCCATCTCAAAGTCGTCTCCGACTTGATCCAAGTCCTGCGCAAACCGGGCCCGCATCGAGTTATCGAACTCGGCTGAGATATGGGGCTGCTTTAGAATTTCCAAATCTGGCAGATAGGGCGCCATTTGTCTGCCATGAACCCGCTGCACGCCCCCGATTTTCCATGCGCGGATCGACAAATACATCAACAAACGAAACAGCTTGGGTGAGATGTTTCGTGCGCGAATGAAGGCGGCTGACAGTTTCGAATTAGACGTTTGAACGGTCAGATATGGTTTTGGAGGCATGGCAGATACCATCAAAATCTCTCGAACCCGGCCCGGAAGGTCTACTGCGAGACCAACCGCAAAGCCGCAAGCCGTATTCTGTGCCAGCAAACGTACTTGGGAAACGTTTAGCTGGTCCAAGACCGCTCTGACATCATCGGCAAAGCACTGGCGTGTGGATTGCCCATGAAATGCGGGATCGGTCCCGCCATATCCCGGCCGACAGATCGTGGCGATACATAAGCCGGCTTGGCGAAACGCATCTTCCATATCCGCAGGGAAGGTTCGCATAGTGACGTTCGGTACGAGAACGACGACATCGCCCCGCAGATCACCGGCCAAAAAGACCTCCACGCTTCTCGGTCCGGGCCGCAGCATCTCAACACGTTTGCGATTGGGGTGGGCTGCAGTTGTCGCAATCGGTCCGAGACGATCCAGAAAGTGAGACATCGTCAAAACTCTGGCCATCAAATCGGCCTGACGCCTGACGCCGACTTTCCCCATCACAGCATGAAACTGGGTGCGGAGTGTCTTGATGGATTTTCCACTCTCATCCGCAATAGTTACCAACGCCTTGCCACAAGTGAATTGGTAAAGGAGCGCCGCTTCCGCTTTGGTCAGATCGAAGTAGCTTCCGAATTGTTCGACAAAGGTCTTTGTCACTGTGTTTTCCAGCACAAAAACCAGGCTGCATTGGCTTTTGAGGCCGACCAACTTGGTGGGCACACTTGCCAACATCACATCTGAAACCGACCCAGGGCGCGTTGCATCAATTAGTTTGAACACCCTTGGTCTGCCCGCGTCATCCGACCCGAAGCTTAGTACCTCGCTCAGGGAGCGCCCGTCGGTCGTTAGCAATTCGGTGGCTTCTATTGGGTCGTCAGGGAGTACATCAAATTGCGTGGAGGCTGCCTCGTTCATCCGCAGAATCCGACCCGTACCAACAATGACAAAAGCGGCATAGGGAAAGCTTGTCAGCATCGACTGCAGTTTCAGGTCCGCTGCTCCAGCCCAGTTCTGATCCTTTAGTTCGTAAAGAGCATGGTCCAATGTTGCGCGCGAACGCTCTCCTGCTTCGAGTTCATGTTCGCCGGCTCTGTCATCAGCCCAGTCTATCCATTCGGCGATGATCTCTTCAAATCCTAGGTGTTCGTCGGAACTCTGTTTCTTTGAAACTTCTCCATCATTGGTCCTATACATTCAGGATTTCCCTCGCCATTAGACCTGTTACTCATGTTAACATAAACCCCTTCGGAATGAAGTATTGCGGGCAATGGCAATGTTGCAGGGATCGTACAACCGAGCTACCAACTCCGCTTTCGCTAGCGAGTACCGGCCCCGATGCCCCACAAATTCAATGACACCAATCGGGACAAGTTCGATAAGGCCCGTTATCGGGTCTTGAACACATCTGAA